>NZ_JAPZEI010000013.1 GCF_027257905.1 Coraliomargarita parva | reverse complement strand
GTTCGAAAAAGGAAAGCCTTACAAATGGGCCATCACTGCGGCCATGCGAAAGCTACTCATTCACATACAGTCCCTGCTGAAAAATTATGAAAAACAACTTGTATAAAGACACAGTTGCTGCAAGCAGGTGAGGAGCTTGCATGCCCACGTGTGACTCAACATTGCTGAAAAGTAGAGGCACTTTATCTGAATCGAGGTCCCCCTGCCACTGAGGTTTATCTGAAATGTCCCGCCTCGCCTTTCCAATGAGGGCACTCTGACAATGCGCCAATCAAGTTCCCCTCCTGACTCAGGAGGGGTGGATTCCGCAGAGCGGAAGACGGGGTGGTCCCGCATCCCATATCTCGCATCCCGTATCCCGCATATAGCCCCCGCCTCCCCACTTGACGCCTGCGGAAGAATCCTGCGTATTCGGCTGCTTTGATTCCAGCGATGCCGACCAAGCCACAGCTTCATCCGACTTACAGCGGCGACCTCCCGATCCATGCCCGGCGGGAGGAGATCATTCGCACGGTCCGTGACAATCCGGTGGTCGTCATCGCGGGGGAAACCGGTTCGGGCAAGACCACCCAGCTCCCGAAGTACCTGATCGAATGCGGACTGGGACAGGAACGGCTGATCGGCTGCACCCAACCCCGCCGGGTCGCCGCCCTCTCCGTCGCTCAACGCATCGCGGAGGAATTGAAAGTCAACTTCGGCAAGGAAGTCGGCGCAAAGATCCGCTTCACCGACAAGACCGGTGCCGACACCAGCATCAAGGTCATGACCGACGGGATCCTGCTCAACGAACTGCAGGACGATCCCCTGCTCAGCGCCTACGAGGCCATCGTCATCGACGAGGCCCACGAGCGGAGCCTGAATATCGATTTCATCCTCGGCTGTCTCCGACAGATTCTCAAGCAGCGCAGCGACCTGAAGGTAATCATCACCTCGGCCACGATCGACACGGAACGTTTTTCAAAGGCCTTTGACGATGCCCCTATCATCGAGGTCTCCGGACGTATGTATCCGGTTGATACCCTCTACCGCCCGATCGAGGATATCGGCGAAGAAGCCGAAGACCTGAACTATATCGAGGCGGCCGCGGAAATCGTCCGCGAGATCCTCGACGAGAACCAGATCGGCGACATTCTCGTCTTCCTACCCGGCGAGCGCGACATCCACGAACTCAGACGCCTGCTGGAGGACAGCCCGGCCCGGCACTGCGACCTGCTCCCCCTCTATGGCCGTCTGGCCAATGCCGATCAGCAGCGCATTTTCCATCCTGGCGGACGCCGGCGCGTGATCCTCGCCACCAATATCGCAGAGACCTCGTTGACCGTGCCGGGCATCCGTTACGTGGTCGATACCGGTCTGGCCCGGATCAGCCGGTACAGTCCGCATTCCCACACCTTGCGACTGCCGATCGAGCCGGTGGCCCAGTCGAGCGCCGACCAGCGCAAGGGCCGCTGCGGACGCGTCAGCAACGGGGTCTGCTACCGGCTGTATTCGGAACAGGACTACCTCTCCCGCCCACGCTTCACCACTCCGGAAATCCACCGCTCCAACCTCGCGACGGTCATCCTGCGCATGCTGGCTTTCCGTCTGGGAGACATCCGCAGCTTCCCCTTTATCGAACCGCCCACGGAAAACGCCATACGCGGCGGCTTTCGCCTGCTGTCCGAACTTGGAGCCGTCCGAGGGATCAAGGACGACACGCCCGACCCCAGTTTCCGGGTCACAGGCCTGGGGCGCAAGCTGGCCCAGCTCCCGGTCGACCCCACCGTCGGACGCATGCTGCTGCAGGCCGAGCGCGAAGGGGCCTCCGAAGACGTCTGTGTCATCGCCGCCGCCCTGTCCATTCAAGACCCGCGGGAACGCCCGTCCGAAAAGACCAAGGAGGCGGATGAGATGCAGAAGCGCTTCATCCATCCGGAATCCGACTTTCTCTCCCTGCTCAATATTTGGAACAGCTACCACGACGAACTGGAGCGGCTCTCCCAGAGCCAGTTGCGGAAGTTCTGCAAGACGCACTTTCTCTCCTACCAGCGCATGCGGGAGTGGCGGGACATCCATCAGCAGCTCAGCCGGATTCTCAAGGATCTGCGCCCAAGGAAAAGCAGAGAACAGTCGTTACACCCTGCAACAACCAACAACGGTCAACAAACAACAAACAACTATCCTGCGATTCACCGGTCGATCCTGACCGGCCTTCTCAGTAATATCGCCACCAAGGAGGCGGGGCACGATTATCGCGGTCCGCGCAACCGGAAAGCCATGCTCTTCCCCGGCTCCGGCCTCTTCGACCACGAAACGGCTAAAAAAATCCGCAAGGCGGCCTATGCCAAGAAAGGGAAATCCGCGCCCTCCAAGACCAGCGCGCCCGACTGGATCGTCTGCGGGGAATGGATGGAAACCAGCCGTCTTTACGCGCGCACCGCAGCCAAGATCGAGGTGCAATGGGTGGAGGAACTCGCCGCCGACCTGATCCAGGTTTCCCACTCCGAGCCCTTCTGGAGCGAAAAACAGGCGGCGGCGCTTTGCAAGCAGCGGAAGTTGCTCTTCGGCCTGGAAATCGACCGCCGTAATGTGAGCTTCACACAGGTGGATGCGGAAACCGCGACCGATATCTTCGTGCGTTGCGGCCTGGTCGAGGAAGGGATCAAGGAGGAACCCGACTTCCTCAAGCACAACCGCAGCCTGCGCGAAGAAGCCGAATCCGAGCTGGTACGGCGTCGTCTGGGCTCCTCGGCCGTGGTGGAAGACCGGCTCTTCGACTTTTACCGTCAACGCCTGCGGGCTTGCGGCTCCTATGCCGAACTGCGTCGTTTCGCAAAAAAGCAGTACGGCGGCCCCCTGGACTTCCTCAAGGCCCGGCTCGACGATCTGCTGCCGTCGGCCGATGCGGACGACACGGATCTCGAGTTTCCCAAGGCGGTGGCTATCGGCGGGGTGAGCCTGCCCTTGAACTACCGCAATGAGCCCGGTAGCGAGGCGGACGGCGTGACCCTGCAGGTCCCGATCGCCCAGCTGGACGCCTTGCGCGAAGGCACCCTGGACTGGGCGGTGCCCGGCCATATCGAAGCCAAGATCGAAAGCCTGCTGCGCGGACTGCCCAAACCGATACGCGTGGCCTTGCATCCGCTGAAAGAACGTGCGGCCGAACTGCGCAAACAGGTGCGCCCCTCCGAGGAATCCCTGCGGGATCAACTCGCGGCCCTGCTCAAGCGCGACTTCGGCATCCAGACCTACAAGGACGAATGGGCCAGGACCGAGCTGCCCGACCACCTGAAGCCACGTATTCAGATCCAGAATACATCCGGCGAATCGCTGGCCGCCGGACGCGACCTGGATGCACTCAAGGCATCGCTGAGCCAACAGGCGAACAAGGCGTCGAAGGGCGAGGGCCTGTCCTCCATCCCCGCCTGGCAGGCCGCAGCCGGCCGGATCGAAAAAGAAAACCTTCAGGACTGGACCTTCGGCGACCTGCCGGAATCGATCGACCTCTCCGGCGAAGCGGGCCTGCCACTCAAGGCCTACCCCGCACTCGTACTGGAGAACGAACAGGTCCACCTACGCCTCCTTCCGGACCGGGCCTCCGCCCTGAAGGCGAGCGCCGTCGCCTGGCCCCGGCTGGGTGAAATCGTGCTGGGCCGCGAACTCGCTTGGATGCAGCGCGACCTGAAAGACCTCAAGCAACTGGGCGCTCTCCTCCTCCCCCTGGGCAACGCCGACACCGTCCGGCCCGCCGCATGGGCCCACCTCCGCCGCCATCTCTTTCGCACAACGCAAGTGCTCCCGCTCAGTGCCGGACGCTTCGAGGCCGCCTGCAAACAGGCGGATACCGAACGGCGAGGCATCCTCATGCAGCTCATGGACCGCCTGCGCGCCCTCCTCTCCGAACAACAGACGGCCAGCCTGATTCTGGAAAAGAAGCGAACAAGCAAGGCCCTCTCCTATCCCGGCATGCGCGCGCAACTCGACCAGTTGGTGCCGGCCTCACTGCTGGACGAATACGAATTCGACGAACTCCCCCACCTCACGCGCTTCCTCAAAGCCATGATCCTCCGCGCCGAACGCGCCAAGGAAAACATCCAGCGAGACATGGACAAAGCCAAGCGCGTGGCCCCCTTCGAGGCACAATTGAAACAGCTCGAAAAGAAACTCGGAACGGCAAGCGCCAAGCCCTACCGTATGCTGCTGGAGGAATTCAAAGTCTCCGTCTATGCGCAGGAACTCGGCACCGCACAAAAAGTCTCGGAAAAACGCCTGGAGAAACTGGCCGGGGAACTCACCCGCTGAGGCGCTCTTGACGCTCCGGCAAAAAGGAAAACTTTCCATTGCAGGATAAGGCAAGGCCCGGCAGAGTAAGGCTTCAACCATCCCTACTATGATTGCTGTCTGGATACTACTTGGCCTGATTCTCTTTTTCATTGCCGTCGTCGGCCTCTTCGTGGTGGGCGCGTACAACGGGCTCGTCCAACTGCGCAACCGGTTCAAGAACGCCTTCGCCCAGATCGACGTGCAACTGAAGCGCCGCTACGACCTCATCCCCAACCTGGTAGAGACAGCCAAAGCCTATCTCAAGCACGAGCGTGAAACGCTGGAAGCGGTGATTGCCGCGCGTAACACAGCCGTGGCTGCCGGCAAACAGGCGGCCGGCGATCCCGGCAACCCCGACGCCATCCGCAGCCTGGCCGGTGCGGAAACCGCACTCACCGGGGCGATGTCACGCTTCTTCGCACTGTCCGAGGCCTACCCGGAGCTGAAAGCCAACCAGAACATGGCGCAGTTGACCGAAGAGTTGACCTCGACCGAAAACAAGATCGCATTCGCACGGCAGGCCTACAACGACGCGGTCATGACCTACAATACCAAGTGCGAGGTCTTCCCGTCCGTGATCATCGCCAACACCTTCAATTTCCAGAAAGCGGAAATGTTCGAAGTGAAGGACGAAGCGGTCCGCGAAGCGCCCAAGGTGCAATTCTAACCGGCCCTTCCGTCAGGCGCCATGGACTTCTTCAGCGCGCAGGAGTTTGCCCGCAAGCGCACCAAATGGATGGTGCTGCTCTTCATCCTGTCGGTGCTCTGTATCACGGTCGCACTGTACGGCGTCGTCCTGTTCGGCTACTATTCTTTGTTCGCCGACAATGCCTCTCACCGGAACCAGGCGGTCACCCTCTACCACCCCGATCTCTTTCTCGCCACCCTCGTCGGGGTCAGCGGCTTCATCTGTTTCTGCTCCCTGCATAAGATCCGGGAGCTCCGGCAAGGGGGCGCCTACGTGGCGAGATCCCTCGGTGGGCGCCTCGTATCCCCCAAGACAAAGGACCCCGACGAGCGCAAGTTGCTCAACGTAGTCGAGGAAATGGCAATCGCCTCGGGCGTTCCGGTGCCCCAGGTCTTTCTCATGCCGCAGGGCGGCATCAATGGCTTTGCCGCAGGCTACACCACCTCGGACGCCGTCATCAGCCTCACCCGTGGAGCCATCGAAAAGCTCAACCGGGACGAACTGCAGGCCGTGGTGGCCCATGAGTTCAGTCATATCCTAAACGGGGATATGCGCCTCAACATCCGTCTGATGGGCGTCCTCTTCGGACTCCTAGCGATTGCGGTGAGTGGACGCAGCATGCTCCGCGTCATGAGCGATTCCAGCCGCCGGCGCTCCCGCTCCAGCCGTAAGGGAGAAGGAGGCGGCTTGATTATCATCTTTATCATCGCCTTCCTGGTCATGTGCATCGGCTACATCGGCGTCTTTTTCGGACGTCTGATTCAGAGCGCGATCTCACGCCAGCGCGAATTTCTTGCAGATGCCGCCGCCGTCCAATTCACGCGCAACCCGCTGGGGATCGCCGACGCACTCAAGAAAATCGGGGGCCATTCACACCGCTCCCTGATCCGGCATCCGCACGCCGAGGAAGCAGCCCATATTTTCTTTGCCACCGCACTCTCCGGCAATTTATCCAGCCCCTTTGCCACCCACCCGCCACTGGAGCAGCGTATCCGTGCGATCGAACCGAACTGGGACGGCAAATTCATCTTCGTGCCGGTGAAAAAGAAAGAGCCGCCAAAGACGGCATCCAGCGGCCAGGCCGATAAGGACTTCATCCGCAAGGTCGGCACCCTGACCGCCGCCGCGATACTCAGCGCCGACCAGATGCAGGGCGCCATCGCCAGCGAAAAGGAAGCCATCAGCGCAGATCCGGCCGAAGCCCGGGCCGCCATCCTGGCACTCCAGGCGGATGCCGCCGAAGAGCTCGCCCCCGATGCCGCTCAAGCCATCGTCCGTAAGGCCCTCGGCCCGGACATGGCTCAACGCACCGCACAATGGACGAAGAAATTCGCCGGCATGCCCAACCGGCAGCGCTTCGCCCTGCTCCAGCACTGCCTGAGCGCAGGCACCTCCGACGGGCTCAAACCGATGGAAGCGCTCATCGCCTGCATGACCGAACTGGCGGAGGCCGACCAGTCGATCACTCCCGAGGAGCTGGCCATCCTGCGCAGCGCCAAGCTTTACCTGAAGCGCAAGCGTAACCCGGCGCGACGCTTCCGCCCCATGCCACCCGCCCAGCTCGCACCGCATATCGAGCGCCTACTCTCCGCCCTCAGCTATGCCGGTAGTGCGTCCGGCGAAGCCCTCAACAAGGGTTTCACGGCCGGTGCCAAGCAATGTAACCGCTACCTTCTCCAGCGGGCCCGGAGACTCCCCCGCGAAGCCATCAGCCTGCAAGAACTGGAGTCGACGCTAGAGACACTCGCCGACCTGCCGCCTCCTCAAAAGAAAATCATTTTCGAAGGGGCCCTCGCCGTCATTCAATCCGACGGTCGCGTTGAAAAGGACGAATACGCCCTCATCCGTTGTGTCGCGATCAGTCTGGACCTGCCCCTCCCGCCGGTCTAGATCGGTCTACGCCTTTGGCGCGGAGTCGGTTCCCGACTCACGACAGGCATCACAGAGGCAAACGGCCTCGCCATCCACGGTCTTGTAGCGGAAATGCCGTTCCGGGTGGGTCTTGTCGGTCGCACCGCAACGGCTGCAGGTATGAAAAGCGGCTTCCTGCGCCTCTTTCGCTTTTGCTTTGAAGTTCGAACGCCGCTGGCGGTTCTCCAAGCCGCGGAACAGCCATGGAGCGAAAAAGATAATATAGTTCAAGACCGGTCCGAGAATCGCCACGCGATAGCCCATACTCGGGGAAAAAATGAACAGGAAGCCGAGATAGACCGCCAGGATCCAGGCCAGCCACTTCACCTTGACCGGGAGGACAAAATAAATCCTGAATTCAACATTCGGGAAGAGCGTGGCAAAGGCAAGGAAGACGCTGAAATACAAGAACTTCGGGATGACTGCTATCATCGGCACGGGCGAGATCAGGTGCCCGAGGAAGGCCGCGACAATCGAAAAGACCACCCCCAGCAGCAGATATACCGTCAGTCTGAACGTGCCCAGGGCCTCTTCGATGCTATTGGCGCAGAACCAGAAGATCATCCAGTAGAACGCGAGAAACACGACCCCCATGGGTGAACTGGTGATATAGGGCGGGCAAATGATAAAGGTGATCAGTCGCCAGTACTCGTGCCCCTCGATGATCGCCGCGGGGACGAGCAAGAGGGAGTTGATCGAGAGGCGCTGAAACAGGATGAGCCCATAAGCGAGCACTTGGCCCATGACGATGTACATGGCCAGATGCGACAGCCCCCAATGCCCAAAACGCTTTTCCAGTTTATCCAGCAACTTCATTTCAAAAGCTGCTTAAAAGACCCAGAAGAGCAGGATTTGCAAGGTCAGGCAGGCAGCTAATCCGGCGGCCAAATCGTCGGCCACACAGCCGACACCACCCGGCAGGTTCTGCAGGCGGGAGATCCCCAGCGGCTTGAGGATGTCGAAAAAGCGGAAGAGTACGAAACCACCCAGCAGAACGGGCCAACCTCCATGTTGGGCCACCAGGCCACCAGGACCGTTCATCCCGAGAAAGACCAGCGGCACCGCCACAAACTCGTCCAGTACGATCATGCCCGGATCGCGCATCTGCAGGCGCTCTTCCGCAGTGTCGCAGATCGCCATGGCCGCATAGGCCAGCACCGCAGCCAGCAAAAGGTAGGCAAAGGGCGAAGCATAATGAAACAGCACGCAGTACAACAGGATGCCGGCAACGCTGCCGACCGTACCGGGGCCCTTCTTGACACGTCCCAAGGGTCCCAGTGTTGCCAGATTGACCACGACATGCGTGGGCATGAGTTGAGCCCAGAGAAATTTACGACTCATCCGATCCGCCCTTCCCTGCATCCTGCCCGGTAAAGATCGACCAATACTTGGTCATGTACATCGTGCCCGAGGAAACCGTCAATACGGTGGCAATCACGAAGAACACGAGTCCCCCGATGTGCAGGCTGTCACCGATCCAGGTCGGAAAGGTATTAGGAAAGTCACTACGCACCGCCATGGCCAGCAGCAGAAGAATGGCGGAAACGATCTGGGAAACCGTCTTGTGCTTGCCGGATTTTTCGGCGGCGAGCACGATGCCGGAACTGGCGGCCACCAGGCGTAGCCCGGTAATCAGGAATTCGCGACTAAGGATCAGGAGCAGCAGCGGCAGCGCCCAGACCTCGGGCAGGATCTCGACCGAAAGCAGGGTGATGAAGAGACCGACCATGAAGACCTTGTCCGTCAGCGCGTCCATCAACTTGCCGAAATTGGAGACCAATTTCATTTTGCGGGCGTAATACCCGTCCGCCCAGTCGGTCAGCGCCCCGATCACAAAGAGGATGAAAGCCAGGGTGCTCGCGCCGGTGAAGGGCGCATACAGCAATGCCACGATCCCGAAGAGGATCGGAATTCGAGAAAGCGTTAATAAGTTCGGCAGATTCACGCCTACAAGGCTGTCGATTGTGGGGATAAGGGCTAGCCAAAAATCATTCCGACCGGGCTGAAAGACTGCCCCCCGAATTTGCAGCGTCGCGCATTCCTCCCTATGCTCAGCTCATGATACGATACGCCCTCAGTTTCCTGCTCGCCGCCGGGTCGATCCTCTCCGCCCAAACCGGAATCCGTCTGGAACAGGTGGACTACCCCTATCCCGCCAAGATCCACCGCTTGAGCAACCAGCAACAGGACCTGGAGATGGCCTATATGGACGTGGCGCCCGAAACCGCGACCGCCCGGGGCACCGTCCTCCTGCTCCACGGCAAGAACTTCTCCGGCAGCTATTTTGAAACCACGGCCCGGGCCCTGAGCGCTGTCGGCTACCGGGTCCTCATCCCGGACCAGATCGGCTTCGGCAAATCCAGCAAGCCGGCACACTACCAGTACAGCTTCCAACAGCTTGCTGCGAATACCGCGGAACTGCTGGACGCGGTCGAGGCCGGCCCGGTGCACGTACTCGGCCATTCCATGGGCGGCATGCTCGCGACCCGTTTCGCCCTGATGTACCCGGAACAGACGCTCAGCCTCACCCTGCTGAACCCGATCGGGCTGGAGGACTGGAAGGCCAAGGGGGTCCCCTACCATAGCATCGACCAGTGGTACGCCGGCGAGCTCAAGAAGACCGCCGAAAAGATCCGCGCCTACCAGCTCGATTCCTACTATGACGGCAAGTGGAAAGCCGCCTACGATCCCTGGGTGGAACAACTGGCTTCCTTTACGCAAAGCCCGGAGTACCCGCGCATGGCTTGGAACCAGGCACTCACCTACGACATGGTCTTCACCCAACCGGTGGTCTATGAATTTCCCGAACTTAGCATGCCGGTCCTCTTGGTCATCGGCCAACGGGACCGCACCGCACTCGGAAAAGGCAGCGTCAGCCCCGAACTGCGTGCCCAACTGGGGAATTATCCCGAGCTCGGACGCAAGGCCGCCGCAGCCATCCCGGATGCCCAGCTCGTGGAACTGGAAGGGATTGGACACCTCCCCCACATCGAGGCCTTTGACCGCTTCTTCCCGCCCTATCTCCAGTTTCTGGTCACAGTCGCCCGCCCCTAGCCATCATTCGAACAGCACAAGGCTGAAATCAGCCCCCCCTTGTAGCGAAAGCGCGACAGCGATTTCGACGTACACACTGTCGCATTTTAGACAGAATCATTCTGCTGCAAATCATTCTGCCGGAACAGAATTTGCCTGACTTTGGAGGCCTGCCAAAGGCATCCAAAGTTTCACAACTTCGGCTACAACTCAGGAAAGGTTGGACTTCGCGCCAAACATGATCTGTATCGAAGGCGGTATGAAAAAAGGTATTTATCCGGGTTCATTTGACCCAATTACCAATGGACACCTCGATGTGATCAACCGCGCACGCCATATTTTTGATAAAGTGGTCGTCGCCGTTGCACGAAACGCCTCGAAACAACCGCTGTTCACCCCGGAAGAACGGGTCGAGCTGATCCGGGAAAACCTGGTTGGGCGGCCCAACATCGAAGTCTTGGCATTTGATGGCCTGATTGTCGATTTGGCCAAGCGCGAGAAAGCAGTTGCACTCATCCGGGGACTCCGGGCGGTCTCGGACTTCGAACACGAGTTTCAAATGGCCCAGATGAACCGCCACTTGGACGAAACCGTCGAGACGATTTTCCTCATGCCGAACGAGCAGTTCTTCTTCACCAGCTCAAACCTGGTCAAACAGGTCTTCAAGTTTACGGACAGAGAGAGGCACTTGATCCCTCCCAATGTGCATGCGGCACTCAGCCGCAAGTTCGGACATCCCAAGTCTTAAATGCCCAAACCTACCAATAACGATCCGGCGGCCCGACAGCGCCGGCAAACGCTGGGTATTGTCTTCCTTACCCTCTTTCTCGACCTCGTCGGCTTTTCCATCATCTTCCCGCTCTTTCCGGCCATGCTGGACTACTACCTCCCCTCGGGGAGCGGGAATGGCAGCCTACTGGGCCAGTGCATCGAGCCACTGGCCCGCATGGCGGAAGCCTCCGGTGCGGCCGACCCGAAGTTCATGACCGCGGTGCTCTTCGGCGGCATTCTGGGCTCGCTCTATTCGCTGCTACAGTTTGTCTGCGCCCCGCTCTGGGGTGCGTATTCCGACCGGGTCGGCCGTCGCAAGGTCCTGCTCATCACCATCAGCGGACTGGCCCTGAGCTATCTGGCCTGGTGCCTGGCCCAATCCTTCTGGATCCTGGTCCTGGCCCGCATCATCGGCGGTGCCATGGGCGGCAACCTTTCGGTCGCCACTGCCGCCGTCGCGGACGTCACCTCGCGCGAAAAGCGGGCCGGCGGCATGGCCATCATTGGCATCGCTTTCGGGCTCGGCTTCATCGTGGGGCCGGCCATCGGCGGCATCAGCTCGCAGTTGAACCTGCTCGATCATTTTCCCGGTCTGGCACGCTTCGGGGTGAATCCCTTCTCCATCGCCGCACTGGTCAGTCTCGTTCTAGCCATTGCCAACCTGGTCCTGGTCAAGCGACGCTTTGAGGAAACCCTGCCGGCGAGCAAGCGTGAGCGCGCCCCGGCTCCCCGCAGCCTGCAGGTATTCCGCATCTTCCGCAGCGGCCCCCCGGCCACACGGCGGACCAACATGGTCTACCTCATCTTCATGCTGGCTTTCAGCGGCATGGAGTTCACCCTCACCTTCCTCGCGGTAGAGCGCTTCCAGTTCACGCCCGCGAAGAACGGCATGATGTTCGTCTTTGTCGGCTTTGTCCTCATCCTCGTGCAGGGCGGACTGGTGCGCCGGTTGGCCAAACCGGTCGGCGAGAAGCGTCTGGCCCTGACCGGACTGCTCGCCGGCATCTGCGCCTTTTCCGCCCTCGCGCTGGCCCTCTCCCTCGGTCTCTTCTTTACCGCCCTCGCGCTCATGGCACTCGCGGTCGGACTGTCCAGCCCGACCCTCAGCGCCCTGGTTTCCCTGTACTCCGACGAGTCGGAACAGGGCGCCGCGCTCGGCGTCTACCGCTCGGCCGGTTCCTTTGCCCGCGCCGTCGGTCCGCTCGCCGCCGCCTTCTGCTACTTCACCCTCGGCTCGCAAACCACCTACCTGATCGGCGCCTGCGTCATCCTTCTGCCCCTGGCCATCGCCACGACCTTACCGAAGGTCGAAAGCCATACGGATGTGGAAACAACCGGCTAGTCGTCCGTACGATTCCAGCTCGCAGGCCTGAACTCGTGCTACGACATGCAGGCGCGAGCAAGGTCCTTCCTCCATTCTGCGATGCATAGAGACTGGAGTCATTTCTGGAGGGATGCGCTTCCGCGCGTCCGCCGATGCCTTGCGCTGCTCCAAAATCACGCAGCACATAAACTACCAGAATTTTTTCGAAGTGGTATAAGCCTGTCGGAATGGCCTCGCTAAGTAGTAGAGCCAGAACCCCTCCACCGCTTCGCGGTCCCCCTCCCCTTGAAAAGAGGAGGAACTTTTGTTTTACTGCCTGTCAGGTGAAATCACCCGTGAAGAACAAGTCCCCGACTACAGACACGAAAGGGCGGCTTGGCGGGATCCGCCTGCCCAACGAGGCCTTTTCCGGCAAATGAACCATGAGCCCGCAAAAAAAGCGCCCGGCGGTGTGCACGGGCGCTTTGATTCAAAATGGTAAGTGCGGGCTTACTGCTTTTCGACCCAGCGTTCGATCTTGAGGATCGTCCAGTTCTCCTCGGCACCACTGATCTTGGTGGTGACGGAATCACCGACGGTCTTGCCCAGAAGTTGTTGGGCCAGCGGCGTCTTATAGGAAAGGACATTGTTGTCCGGATCACTGTCCCAAGCCCCCAGGATCGAGTAGCTTTGGCTGTTGCCGGAAGAACCTTGCTTGAGCTCGACGATGCTGCCGATACCGACGTTTTCGGTGTTGGCTTCGCTGAAGTCGGTCACACGGGCACGGGACAGGTCGACTTCCAACTCGTTCTTGCGGGAGAGCAGGATGTCCTGGTCCTGACGGGCCATCTTGTACTCGGAGTTTTCCTTAAGGTCACCGTGCTCACGCGCAACCGCGATCGCTTCCTTGTTCTCCGGGATCTTCTTGGCGATGAGTTCCTCGTACTCGGCCTTGGCCTCTTCGAAGCTCTTTTGCGAAACGATGAGCGCATCCTCCTCGGAAGTGGATGCCGCTTCGCCGGCGATCAGGCTCTGGATGCTGGGGAACTTCTTGATGAAGCGGGCCAGCAGCGACTTCTTGGTCAGGTCTTCAAAGCCCTGGTTGAGCAGAAGGGTCTGGGCCAGGTCGCGGGCGGTTTCCACATTGGCTTCGGCCAGCAGGTCCGGGATCAGGCCGTCGTCATCACTGAGCAGGTCGGCCAGGGGAATACGACGGGCGCTGGCGTTTTGCAGGGCCTCGTAGTCGATCGCGTAGAACATGGCGGCCAGCAGGCGCGGCGTGACCAGCGGATCGATGATCGGCGCGTACTTCTTGGAAGCGCGGTTCTTAACCACCCAGAAGAGCAGCGGGCCCTTGATGGTTTGCTCGTTGAGCCAGCGGTTCAGGCAGTAGCTGATGCGGTCCTGCATGTCCTGCTCGAGCATGAAATTGATACATTCGCTGGTGAACTTGCCGCTGGAATTGCGGAGCAGGTCCTCCACCATTTGCTGCCACTTGTCCGGATAGGTGCGGCGGATCAGGTCGACGTAGCGCTTGTAGTACTGCGTCGGCAGGTCATCGGCCAGTTGCGAGTAGTCTGCGGTCGCGTCGAGGATCGAGGCGGAGGACGGCTCGAGGGCTTCGACATCCTCATGCAGCTCGCGGGCGAGGTTGTTACGCACCCAGACACCGTGCAGGCGGTCCGCCTGGCTCAGGCTCTTGGCATTGGCGATCGCGTCGGTCAGCGCAGACAGGATCTCCGGCAGCTCTTCCTTGATCACGGAAATGTTTTCGGACAGCGCGTACAGCTTTTCACCCAGTTCGATCTTCTGCTTCGAGTTCTTGGTGCCGTGGAACTGCTCGAGGATTTCCTCCTCCGGCTTGACCGGCTCGTCACGCAGGATATAGGGCTCGGTCTTCTTGTTCGGCACACCGATGCGCGGGTCCTTGACCAGAAGCTTCTTGGTCGCGGTCCACCACTTCTTGTACTTGATCGGCCCCATCAGGCGGGAAAGGATGCGCTCGATCTCGGACGGCATCATGGCCTGGTCGCTGGAAGTCGCCAGAATGTCGCAGATCAGGTCGGCCGGGCGCTTCTTGATCATTTCCTCGATCACCTCGGGCTCGGTGCGGGAACGGACGAGGATGTCTTCAGCCGGAAGGACGTCGAGCTTGTCGACACAGAAGGCCGGAGCCATGGCGTGGCCTTGCTTGCCTTCCTCGAAGTCGATGATGATGCGGTCTTCGGCGGCATTGTAGTCGACGATCTTGCCGAAGCCCCAGCTCCGGTGCAGGCAATAATTCCCAGGAGCCATGGCTTCCAGTTTCGATCGGGACGAAACCAGCTTGGGATTTTTTTCGATGAGCGCGTCTATGGCCTCTTTATTCATAATGGGTTGCGAATGCTTGTCTAAGTCGTAAACGGTGAACTATGCACAGTTTTTACGACGATGAGAAGTGTTAAATTCGCCTTATCCAGCAAGAATGCCACAGCTTGGGGAGCAGCCGTTCTCCTGACATCGGCGTATCTGGCAGAAAACAAGAAGGCAAACCAGCTGCTGGCCGAGTTGCCGGATTCCTTTGTAGGAGAGCGGCGCGCGGTCTGCCAATCTCTTTTTCTGGGTGCCCTGCGCCACGGTTTCCGCGTGCGGGCCGCACTCAACCCCTTTGTCCGCCGGGCGCCACGCCCCGAACTGGAGGCGGTCCTGCTGGTCGCGGGCTACGAGCTCCTCGATGCCCCCGAAGAGAAAGCCCCCAAGATCATCCACCACGCGGTCGAACAGGCCAAAGCCCTGGCCAAGGCCTCCGAGAGCGGCTTTCTCAATGCTCTGCTGCGGAAATTGCCCGCGGCACTGGAGGCACAATCCCCCGAAAAAAGCGCCGCCGCCTACTACAGCCACCCCGCCTGGCTGGTCAGCCACTGGGAAGCCGTCTTTGGCGCGGATGCCTGCAAAGCGCTTCTCGAATGGAATCAGGGCATCCCCGACACCTACCTCCGGATTTACGATCCCGCCGATGTTCCCGAGGGCTTGGAAGCCACGGAATGGCCCGGCTTCTTCCGAATCCGCTCCGCCGAGCTGCACTCCGATGCGGTACAGGCGCTGCTCGCCGAGGGTCGCGCCTACATCAAGGACCCCTCCACCCGCCGGGCCACCGCCCTCCTCGCCCCCCAACCCGGCGAGTGCGTGCTGGACCTCTGTGCCTCTCCCGGCGGCAAGGCCTTCGACCTCGCCCACAGAATGCAGGGTGAGGGCTGCCTCGTGGCCGTCGACCTCCCCGGCAAGCGGATCGAACGACTCGAGGAAAATCTGAACAAGCTCCGCTCCGAAAAGCTGCAAGCCACCATTCTCCCCTCCGATGTGCTGGAGCTGTCAAAGGAAGCCTTCGCGGAACAGGCACTGCCGGACAGCTACGATGCAGTCATGCTCGACGCCCCCTGCTCCAATACCGGCGTGATCCAACGGCGCACCGATGTGAAATGGCGCCTCGCCCCCAAGGACATCCCCGCCTGTGCCAAACTTCAGCAACAGCTCATCCACTCCGCCGCCCGCTTCGTCAAGCCCGGCGGCAAGTTCGTCTACAGCACCTGCAGTATCGAGCCCGAAGAAAACCAGGTACTCATCGACGCCTTCCTCAAATCCAAGTCCGGCCAGGCCTTCCAGCTCCTCGAGTCCGTCCACTGCCTCCCCTGGGAATGCCGCCACGACGGCGCCACCGCCTTCCTGCTCCAGCGTAGCCTTTGAGACCTCTTCGCAAGACTTCGTATTGACTGTTCAGACAGAATGGCTTTGCTCGCCCCATTCATCTGGGGGCGTAGCTCAGTTGGATAGAGCAGCGGTTTTCTAAACCGTTGGTCGTGGGTTCGAGTCCCGCCGCCCCTGCCATTCGGCCAGGCACGTCCGGCCTCTCACCCATGGGTGGTCCGGTTCCGGCAAAGCCGGCCCGGTCTTGTCGCGCGCTAAGCGCGCTCGGAACGAGTCCCGCCGCCCCTGCCATGCTTCGTCCGAAACTTGTTTCGGCGAACGAAGCATGTCCCGGCGTATCAAAGAGAAGCCGGACAACACAGCTCCCGAATGAACTACGGCTGGGCAAGCCGTGGGTCGACTATCCTAGAGAAGCCGGACACACCCGGTCCCGTACGCTTTACTGCACGATACCGCCGGAGCTGAGGAAGATGCCCTTGAGGTTCATCTCGAGCTGACGCGGGTTCGGGGAATTGTTGAGCGCATCCTCGCGGGTGATCCTGCCGGCCTTGACCAGGCGGTAGAGGTCCTGGTTGAAGGTCTTGGAGCCATTGTCCTCGTTCGCTTCGATGACGGCTTCGATCTTCTCAAACCGACCTTCCATGATGGTTTTGCGGGCCAGGGAGTCGACGATGAAGGTTTCGGCGATAGGCAAACGGCCGCCGCCTTCAAGGGCGGGCAGCAGTTTTTGCGTGATGGTGGCACGCAGGGCGCCGGCGATCTGGCGCTGCATGGCATGCTTGCGTTCCTCGGGGAAGAACTCGAAGAGACGTTGCACGGCCTGCTGCGCATTGGAGGCGTGCAGGGTGCCAAAGACCAAGTGACCGGTTTCCGAGGCCTGGAGGGCGGTCTCAAAGGTATCGCGGTCACGCATTTCCCCGACCAGGATAACGTCCGGGTCCTGACGCAGCACGGCGCGCATGCCCTGGGCGAAGGTCGGGCAGTCGATCCCGATCTCCCGCTGGTTGATGATCGACTTGATGTCGGTGTAGGTAAATTCGATCGGGTCCTCCAGCGTAACGATATGCTTATCGTAGGTGTGGTTGATGTAGTTGATCATCGACGCGAGGGTCGAGCTCTTACCCGAACCGGTCGGACCGCAGAGCAGCACGATGCCGTCTTTCTCGGCACAGAGGTTGGCCAGGGTATCCCCGTCGATATGCAGATCCTCGAATGTCGGCGGGTGGTCGCTGACGTGACGCATGACCACGCTGGGCAGGCCACGCTGCAGGAAACCGTTCACCCGGAAGCGCCCGACACCCTCCACACGGTAGGAGTAGTCAATCTGACGATGGCGGTGCCAGTCGTCGTAGAACTCTTCGGGAATGGTCTGCTCCACGAACTCGCGCACCGCGGAAGGCGGAATCGGATCCATCTCGACCGACTCCAAATGTCCGCTCAGGCGGAGGAAAGCCGGCTTGTTCGACTTGATGTGAATATCGCTGGCACCATTTTCAACTGCGAGCGAGAGGAGGCCATGAAATGTTTCTAGAACCGACATAATGCAGAGGGGATCGAAATTTTCTGTTGAACTGGCAGGATGATATCGACCTTGTATGGCATCAGAATGGCCGCAGGCCAGCAACATAGTTTTTGTTAGGAAGCATGAAGACAAATCAATTTTACGGAGTTTTCACCGCATTGGCCACCCCGATGCGGGATGGTGCGGTCGATTTTGCCGGACTGGAGGCCCTGGTGGCCCATCAACTGGCAGGCGGGATTGACGGTCTGGTACCGGTCGGCACGACCGGGGAGTCGCCCACCCTCGACCACAAGGAGCACATCGAGGTCATCCGTGCCACGGTGCGGGCCACGGGCGGACTGAAGCCGGTGATCGCCGGAACGGGCTCCAACTCGACCACCGAGGCCGTGGAATTGACCCAGCGCGCCGAATCCGCCGGTGCCGACGGATTCCTGGTCGTCGCCCCCTACTACAACAAGCCCAGCCAGGAGGGACTGTTCCAACATTTCAGTCAAATCGCCGCAGTCACGGAAAAGCCGATCATCCTCTACTCCATCCCGTCCCGTTGCGGGATCGAGATCTCGGTCGACGTCGCCGCCCGCCTCTACGAGAAGTACCCGCACGTCTGTGCGATGAAGGCGGCCGAGGGCTCCTGCGAAAAGGTCAGCGAGTATGTACGTACCCTGGGCCCGGACTATAATGTGCTGAGCGGGGATGACGGGCTCACCCTGCCCTTCATGTCCTGCGGCGCAAACGGCGTGATCAGCGTGGCCTCCAATCTGATCGTAGCCCCCCTAGTCGCCATGGTGAAGGCGGCCAATGACAACGACTACGCGACCGCCCGCGAAACCTTCCTCAAGTACCTGCCCTTCTTCAAGGCCATCTTCCTCGAGCCGAATCCTGTGCCGATCAAGTATGCACTGAAGCAGGCCGGCATCATCGCATCGGATGAGGTCCGCCTCCCGCTCTGCGGGCTCTCCGACGAAACCCGCTCGGTCCTCGACGGCCTCATGCAGGAGCTCAGCCTGCTGCCCAACACCTAAGCCAACACTGATTTCAACATGCCTCTCCGTATCCTACTGAATGGTTCCAAAGGCCGCATGGGCCTCGCAATCGCCGCCTGCGCGGAAGACAACGACGCCGTGATCACCGCATCCTGTGATGCCGGTGACAATCCGGCCGACCTGATCGACGCCTGCGACGCCGTCATCGACTTCAGCTTCCACGAGGTCACCCCGGTCATCGCCAAGCTGGCCGCCGAAAAGAACCTGCCGCTGGTCATCGGCACAACCGGCCACACGCCCGAAGAGCGTAGCGAGATCCTCGCCGCGGTCGAAGGCAAGATCCCGGTCATCTGGGCCGGCAACTACTCGGTCGGGGTCAATACCCTGAACTACCTGACCCGCAAGGCCGCCAATATCCTCGGCGAGCGCTATGAGCCGGAAGTCATGGAGATGCACCACCACCACAAGAAGGACGCTCCCAGCGGCACCGCCGAACGCCTGATCGAAATTTTGATGGAAGCCTACCAGCTGGGCCAGGAAGAAGTGATCCATGGCCGCGAAGGCCTGATCGGGGCGCGACCGGCCAAGCAGATCGGTGTGCATGCCCTCCGCGGCGGCGACATCGTGGGCGAACATACGGTTTATTTCATCGGGGACGGCGAGCGGATCGAACTGACCCACCGTGCCACCGACCGCAAGATCTTCGCCCAGGGTGCCGTGCGCGCCGCCCACTGGGCCAAGGGCAAGGCCCCCGGCATCTACAACATGGAAGACGTACTCGGTCTCAACGACTAGTGCCCCGTGCTGACGGCACGAACATCGAAGCTTCAAACATATGATCGCCCGTCTCAAAGGTACCGTCCTGGAAAGCACGCCCCTGCAGGTCGTCATTGACGCGGGGGGCGTCGGCTACGAAGTCAACATTCCGGTCACCACCGCGGAAAAAGTGCCGCCACTGGGGCAGGAATGCAGCCTGTTCATCCATTCGGTCTACCGGGAGGACAGCGCGACCCTCTACGGCTTTGCCACGCGCGAAGACCGCGATTTCTTTCGTCTGCTGGTCGAAAAGGTCTCCGGCATCGGCCCGAAGATCGGAATCAGCATCCTGAGCCGCATGTCGGTCGAATTGCTCCGTGGCGCGATCACCAGTTCCGATGTCGCCCTGCTTTCCAAATGCCCCGGCATCGGCAAGAAGACCGCGGAACGCCTGGTCATCGAACTAAAGGACAAGGTCTTCCCCAAGGGAGTCAGCGAGCAATCACCGAGCACGACGATACCGGCCGCTGCCTCCGCGCCCAGCAGCTTCCAGGATGCCGTGGCCAGCCTCGTCATCCTCGGCTACAAGCCGGCCGAAGCCGACAAGCTCGTGCGCAAGGCCAGCAGCCAACTCGGTCCCGAGGCCAGCACCGAGGCACTCATCCGCACCGCCCTCGCCTAGCCGGTTCTCGAACCCCGTATCTCGCATCCCGTATCCCGTATCCCGTATCCCGTATCACCCCAAATACCCGCGGATCAGGCTGTCCGAGCCAAAGCCGGCATGATGGATCTCATGCAACTCGAAGGCTTCCTCCATGCGCTGGGTCGCCCGGGCGCGCCCCATACCGACCGCATCGGAATCGAGCATGAATTTGGGCGCCTTATAGATGTAGGCATAGTCGACTGATTTTGCGGCGATGAGTTCCGAGGCCAGCGCCGGACCCGCTTCCACATACACGCCGCAAATGCCCTCCTCGGTGCAACGCGTCTTGAAGGCCGTCCAGTCCAGATGCCCGTCCGCCTCCGGGAGTTCCCAGTGGCGGATGCCCAGGGACGAAAGCTGCGCCTTGCGCGCGGGGTCCGCATCGACCGAGCACAGCACACAGGTCCGCGCCTTGTACGCGTCGGAGTAGAGTGCGGGAACGCGCTCCGCCTCGACCGTCTTCAAGCTGCGGTCAAAAACAAACCGGACCGGGCACCAGGTATCCAAGCCTTCAATACGGCTGGTCAGGCTCGGATCGTCGGCCAGCACGGTCTGCGCCCCCACCGCGATGGCGGGGAAATAGCGCCGCCAGCGCATGACATCGCCCCGCGCCTCCGGCCCAGTCACCCAGCGGGAATGCCCGCTTGAGGCGGCAAACTTGCCGTCGAGGGTCATGGCCAGCTTGACCGCACACAAGGGGCTCTGATGAACGATCCAGTGGTTAAAGATCAGGTTCAGGTCGCGGCAGGCACCGGACAAAATGCCCTCGATCACCTCCACCCCGGCATCACGGAGGACCTGCAAACCGGCACCGGCATGTGCGGGATTCGGATCGACCGCCCCCACCACGACGCGCCGGATGCCCGCATCCAAAATCGCACGGGTGCAGGCCCCGGTCCGACCATGGGTGCTGCAGGGCTCCAAAGTCACGTAGATCGTGGCATCCGGCCCGGGACGCCGGCCCAAGGCACGCAGCGCCTCGATCTCGGCATGCGGCTGACCGGCAGCATGATGCCAGCCTTCGGCCACAATCTCACCCGCTTCGACAATGACCGCGCCCACCATCGGATTCGGATGGGTACAGCCCCAGGCCCGCTGCGCCAGTGCCAGCGCGCGCGCCATGTAGGTTTCATGCGGGGAGTCGGTCATCAATCAAGCCTGACGCACATAAGGATTCGTCAGCGATTCCGTTTCGACATCGGTTTCCGGACCGTGGCCCGGGTACAACTTCGTATCCTGCGGCAGTGAATAGATACGGGTACGGATGGCATCGCTCAATTGGGCAAAATCGCCGCCCGGCAGGTCACAGCGACCGATGCTGCCGGCAAAAATGGCGTCACCGACGAACGCAACCCCCTCGGAGGGCACATAGACCAGGATATTGCCCGGACAATGCCCCGGCACGTGACGGATCTCCATCTCGACGCCCAGCAGCTTGAGCTTGTCGCCCTCGTCGATCCAATGATCGATCGGTACGGCCGGCATGGTCATGCCCGGCATACTGAAGGACGCCATGATCTCGGGCGAGGCAAACATGATCTTGTCGGCCTTGTGACCATAGGTCGGGATGCCCGCTTCGGCAAACTTGTGCCCGTCCAGCATGTGGTCCCAGTGCCCGTGGGTCAGGATTAGCGCGACGATCTTGCAATCGTGCTTCTCGGCCACGGCCTGCGCCCAGCTATAAGCCTCTTGCGGGGCATCAATAATGACACACTCCTTGCGCTCGGGGGCGATGAGTGCGAAAGCGTTGGTTCCGATGGGAGGAAGTTCCTGGGATGCGATCAACATGGCCCCAACTTGAGCGCCCCGGCGGGCAGTTTCAATCCATACAGTGCAGAAATCTGCAGGAATCCTGTCACACAACTGTAATCTTAGCAGCCTTGCACCGGGAACCCACAGCGCTAGTCATGTACTCTTTTATCCGAACCGAGCCATGCGGATTGCCCTCATCACCGAAACCTACCCGCCCGAAGTCAATGGCGTCGCCATGACCAACCAGCGCCTCGTGCGCGGCTTGATTGAGCGGGACCATGAAATCCTGCTGGTCAAACCGCGCCGGCGAGACGCCACGCCCTCCGACCACCCGGCTCTGCGGATCTACGAGGTCTTCGGCATCCCGATTCCCAATTATGCGGGCCTCAAGCTCGGGCTTCCCGCCCCGGGACAACTGGAGCATGCCTTCGAGCACTTTGAGGCCGACATTGTGCATGTCGCAACCGAGGGCCCGCTCGGACTCTCCGCCCTACTGGCCGCGCGGCACCTCGGACGCCCGGTCAGCTCGACCTTTCACACCAATTTCCAGGACTACTGCGCGGACTACGGGGCCGCCTTCATGGAACGGGGCATGATGGCCTACCTGCGCTGGTTCCACAATCGCTGCGCCCTGACCACGGTCCCCGACCCCAGCCTGATCCGACGCCTGTCCAAGGACGGGGTCGAACGCCTGGAAATGCTCGGCCGCGGCGCGGATACCGCTCTGTTTGCCCCCTCGAAACGGGATCCCGGACTCCGGGCGCAGTGGGGAGTGCAGCCGGAAACACCGGTCGCCCTCTACGTGGGACGCGCTGCAGCAGAAAAGGACATCCCGCTCGTGCTGGAAGCCTGGCAAGCCGCCCGCGCGGTGTGCCCCGCCCTGAAAATGGTCGTGGTCGGCGACGGCCCGGTCCGGGCCAAGCTGCAAAAGACCTGGCCGGAGGTCTATTTTGCCGGCATGCGCTACGATGAAGACCTTGCCCGCCACTACGCCTCGGCCGACCTCTTTCTCTTCGGTAGCACCTCGGAAACCTTTGGTAATGTGGTCATTGAGGCCATGAGCAGCGGCCTGCCCGTTCTCACCTATGATTACGCGGCCGGCGCTCAATTCATAAAGGAGGGCCAAAACGGCTATCTGGCGCCCTTCAATGATCCGGAAGCGTTCCGGGAAAAAACCGTCCAGCTCTTGCGCGCACGGGCAGACTGGCCTACCATAGCATCCGCTGCACGTGCGACGGCCGAAAAGTACCCATGGTCCGCAACCATTGACCGCTTCGAAGGCCTTCTACACCGCGCAGTGGGCAATCCTGTCATTTCCGGCGAAATTGGCATTGTCCCTGCCTCATAAAGAAGTAAGTTTCCCACCACAATGCGTTCCGAGTTCAAGAATGGCGCCCCGCCAGTCCGACGGTTCAACCGGCGGACCACATGGGTTCTTTGCCTGCTCTGCGGCCTGAGTGCCACGACACTGCAGGCGGACGAACCGGTCCTGAACACCACCGAGGCAGGCATGTCCACGTCCTCAGCAATGAGCGATGCCGGGCAGAACCCCCTCATCGCCCAAGGCTATGCCGACTTTCAGGCGGGACATGCGGATCTCGCGCTAGCCAAGTTCAAGGAAGCCCTGGTCCTAAACGACAAGGAGGTCGACGCCCTGCTCGGCTCCGCCATGGTCTACACTGAGCTGCAACGTCACAACGATGCCTTCGAGGCCTATGACAACGTGGTCGAGCTTCAGCCCCAGCATGCCTTTGCCTGGAATGGCCGCGGCCTCGCCGCCTTCAACCTCGAAGATTTCGATGAGGCGCTGAACTCTTTCGAGCACGCCACCGCCGACCAGCCGGTGAACGGGTTCTTCTACGAATCCCTGGCATGGACCTACATGTGCCGGGGCGAGTTTAAACGTGCCGCGGAAAGTGCCAAGACCGCCACCCTCATGTACAACCGCAAGGGAGAAAGCGCGGCCTACCCGCTGCTGATCAGCTATTTCTCCTATCTGGAGTCCGGCGACAACGACAATGCCGTCAAGACCCTGAGCTATGCGATGAAGAACAAGCCGGTGCGCCAGTGGCCCGCCCCGATCCTGGATTACCTGAGCGGACAGATCGATGCCAACGACCTGATCAGCTACGTCAACGACACGGCTCAGGAAACCGAAGCACATACTTATATAGGAATGCGCCTGCGGGCTGAAGCGCAACCGGAAGAAGCCGCCAAGCACCTGCTATGGGTCAGCCGACATGGAGATCCCCGGGTCTTTGAATATACCCTCGCCCGTGCGATGAACCTGCAACACAGCGTGGCTGTCTGGCAGCCCGGCAGCTAGTTTGCCGGCCCAGCCGCAGCTCAGCGTAAGCGCCGCTTCAGGATAAGCTGTACCAGTTGCTCCAACTCTTCAAAGCGCAGGAGCTTGAGCAGTACAAAATACAAGGTCGCGCCTCCCGGCACCAGCAGGGCAACCACGAGGATGGCTTGAGCCTTGTCCGACCAGTCCAAGAGAGCGCCCAAGCGTACGCCCAGGTAGCAGAAGATCCCCATCAGCAAGCCCGCCAGCAGGATCTGGCCAAAGGCAGGACGCAAACGTCCGAGGGAGAGGAGTTCGAGCGGCCCGGAGAGCTTCCGCCACAGCAGAACCGACTGTAATACCGCAGCCAATACATTGGCCAGGGCCAAGCCGCTGACACCGAAGAACTGCATTAAGATGACTGCCGAGATCGCATTCACACACAGGCAAATACCAGCCACCCGGACTGGCGTGCGCATGTCCTTGCGGGCGTGCAAGCCGCGTGTGCAGAAGGTGGCGATCGAGTAGAATGGCAGCCCCAAGCCGTAAATGGCGATCAGCGGCACCGTCGCCCGCACCCCGACCGCATCAAAGGCCCCCCATTGGAATAGCACCTGTAGGATCGGGTGGCCCAGCACGATGAGCCCGACCCCGGCCGGCCAGCCTACCGCCACCACCAGCCGCAAGCCCTGCAGCAAGGAATCGGCAAAGGCGGTCTCATCCTTGGCCGATACCGCTTTCGCCAGCAGGGGGAAAAAGACGGTCGCCACCGCAATGGTAAAGACCCCCAGGGGGAGCTCCATCAGCCGACTGGCGAGATACAGGAGCGAAGCGGCCGACTCATCGAGGGAATAGGCCAGCACGCGGGAAATCAGGATGTTCAACTGTAGGACCGCAGCCCCCAACAGGCCGGGCAGGAACAGGCTCCAAAGCTCAGCCATTTCCGTGGCGGGCACGAGGCGGAGCGACGGACGCCAGCCCTGCCGGTAGAGGTCCCATGCGGGAAGCAGTAATTGCAGGAGACCACCGAGCAACACACCGCCGCAGAGCCAATAGACCAGAACAGGGGTCGAATCGCTCCAGCACATACCAATGCTGACCATCCCGATCATGGCCAGATTGAGCAAAATGGGCGTACTGGCCGCCACCGCGAAACGGCCTACCAGGTTGAGTCCGGCGCAGATGATCGCCGCCATGCAGATGCAGAGCATATAGGGCAAGAGGACGACGGCGAGTTTCGAGGCCAGGGACCAGTTCTCATTCAACCAACCGGAATGCCCCAACCAAGCCAACAAGAGCATCCCGCCAGTGACCAGCCCGAGGAGGGCCAGACAAAGCCGGACCAGCACCTGGTTGAGGAAGCGAAAAGCGGCAGGCTGCCCGTCGCGCTCCATCACATCGGAAAAGACCGGAACCACCGCCGACGTCAGTGCCCCCTCGCCCAACAAACGGCGAAACAGGTTCGGCAGGGTCTGGGCGAGAATGAAAGCGGAGTTCCACAAACCGGCGCCCAAGGCCGCAAAAACCAGGATATCCCGGACCAATCCGAGCACGCGTGACCCGACTGTGGATAAGCTGACGACCGCAATATTCCTTAAATTCTGCAACATAACCGAGCTGGGCGGGCCCGCCCGCGTCAATTTCTTCTAGAAACGTCTGTGGAAAAAACTTTGGCAATTGTATATTTCATGCTCTAACTGCTATCCATGTCTTACACTTATTCATATTCACCCCGCGTATTAAATTAAACAGAACGTTTTTATAACAAAGCTATGCCACTGATTTCTAAACTTTCCGAACGCCTCAAGCGTCACCCGAAACGCGTCGTCTTCCCGGAAGGCTCCGACCCTCGGATCCTCCAAGCGGCCCGCAAGTTTGCCACCCGCGGCCTCGGTGTGCCGATCCTGCTCGGCGACCGCGCCAAGATCAAAGCGAACGCCGAACGCCTCGACATCAGCCTCGAGCGCATCCGGATCATTGAGCCGCGCCGCAGCGACGAATGGGAAGGCTTCCTCACCAAGTTCCAAGGCCTGCGCCGCTTCAAGAGGCTGAACGACAAGGAGGCCGCCGAGTATCTGGACAACACCAATTACTTCGCGACCCTCATGCTCGCGACCTCCCAGGCCGACGCCATCATCTCCGGCGCCACCAGCGCGGCTTCCTCCGCCCTGCGCCCCCTTCTGCAGATCATTCCGCTGCATGAGTCGGTCAAGACCATGTCCTCGCTCAATATCTTCGACCTGGAAGATCCGGAAACCGGCAAGGACCGCGAGCTCTTCCTCGCCGACTGCGCGGTGATCCCGGACCCGACCAGCGAACAACTTTGCGATATCGCGGTCACCACCGCCGCGCTCCGCTATCACCTGACCAATAACAAGCCGCGGGTCGCCCTGCTCTCCTACTCCAGTAAGAGCGTTTCCAGCAAGAACCCGACCGTGGCCAAGATGAAGGCCGCCACCGAGATGGCCCGCCGCAAGGCCCAGGAGCTCGGCATCCCCATGGAAATCGACGGCGAGCTCCAGGTCGACGCCGCCCTCGACTCGGTCGTGGCACAAACCAAGATGATCGAAGGCCCCGTTGCCGGACAGGCCAACGTCCTCATTTTCCCGGACCTGCACTCGGCCAATATCGCCTCCAAGCTGGTCGATATCCTGACCCGTGCCCGCAACTACGGCCCGATCCTCACCGGCTTGTCCAAGCCCGCTGCGGAAATCAGCCGTGGTGCCACCGCCGGCGATATCTTCGGCACCGCTGTCATGGTCGCGTCCCAGGCCATCGACCACAAGCTGCTCTACCCGACCGACAGTGACGACCTCAACGAGGATGTCACCCAGATCAGCTAAGAGCCGCGAGCGAGCCCATCCCCAAATCTATGTCCCAGCAAAAATCGCCTTTTACCGAACCCGACGATAAGGAACTCTTGTCCGCCCCGCGGAACAAGACAACGAAACGGATCTTCATTGCGGCCACCCGCATGAATGACGGTAAAACGACGACCAGTCTGGCACTGTATTCGGCCCTGCGCACCCTCACCGACAAGGTGGGCTTCATCAAGCCCGTCGGCCAGCGCTTCGTCGAAGTCGAAGGCCACAAGATCGACGAGGACTCCGTCCTCCTCAACCAGATCTTCGATGTCTCCGTACCGATCCAGGCCATGAGCCCGATCGCGATCCATCCGACCTTCACCCGGGACTTCCTCGATGATGCGGACCAAAACCATCCGAAGATCATCGATACCATGTGCCGGGCCTTCGACCGCGCCGCCTTCGAGAAGGATTATATCATCATCGAAGGCACCGGTCACGCCGGGGTCGGCTCCGTCTTCAACCTCTCCAATGCCGATGTGGCCAAGCGACTGAACGCCAAGGTCATCATCGTGGCCCGCGGCGGGATCGGCCGTCCGATCGATGAAATCGCCCTGAACAAGGCCCTATTCGACAAGGTCGGCGTCGAGGTCATCGGAGCGATCATCAACAAGGTCGAGCCCGACAAGATCGAAATGGTCTCGAAGTACTGCCGTATCGCGCTCAAGCGCATGGGGATTTCCCTGCTCGGCTGTATTCCGGTCGAAAAGATGCTGACCGCCCCCAACCTCAACCAGGTGGTCGAGGAGGTTCAGGGGCGCTGGCTCAACGGACGCCAGGCAGGCGGCAGCGAGCGCATCAAGAAGGTGATTATCGGCGCCATGGCCGCCAAGGGCATCGTGGACTACCTCCAGCCCGGCGTGCTCATTATTACCCCCGGCGACCGGGAGGATATCATCCTCTCCGCCATCGCCGCGGAAGGCATTGCCGGCGAGCGCCTCATTTCCGGCATCATCCTGACCCGTAATGTCCTGCCCCACCCAAAGCTCATGGACATGATCGCCCAGACCAACATCCCCGTCGTGATCTGCAGCGAGGAGAGCTACAACGTGGCCTCCCGCATCAACAACATGACGGTCAAGACCCAGCCGACGGACACCGACAAGATTCCGATTATCAAGAACCTGATCACCGATCACATCGACCTCGGCGTCATCCGGCATGCCTTTGATGCCCGCCGCGACTAGGCACTGAAAATCCCTGAAATTTCCCGAAGATTAGGGTTGATCTTCCCGCGCAGCACAATTTGTTCTACTCCTTTCCCGCCGCTTCCCGAAAGCGGCCGTGACAGTCGAATTTAAGGTAGCATTGCTACCCCTTTGGTATGGAGAAGTGGCTGAGTGGCCGAAAGCGCTTCTTTGCTAAAGAAGTGAGCTCCAAAAGGGCTCCAGGGGTTCGAATCCCCTCTTCTCCGCCATTCGACGCGCTCCACGATGTTACGCTTGCTCATGGCAGGCCAGTTTAGAACGGGATGTAATGAGGGGCTGACAGGTCGATGCGCGGCGAATGCCCTGAGCTTGTCGAAGGGCTTGAGACTACTGCTACGTGATTTCGACGCGCTCCACGATGTTACGCTTGCTCATGGCAGGCCAGTTTAGAACGGGATGTAATGAGGGGAACTCTAACTTCGGAACTTCAGGCTTGCTTCAATGCGGCCAAAACTAACCATTAATTGCATGGTTATTAAATTGCCGGATGGATTGCGTTGCGTGGAATGCCCGCAACCCGTCCGAGGACAGTCATTCGTCTATATGCTCTACTGCCGGAACGGCTCCTATTATGTCGGGCAGTCACACGACATTCACGAGCGCCTGCTGTGGCACCAGCAAGGTATGGGTGCACGTCACACCAGACAGATGAAGGACTTCGTCCTGATCTATACCGAAGGGCCGATGTCCGGCCAAGTTGCCCTTCTACGCGAACGGCAACTCAAGCGCTGGTCGAGAGCCAAGAAATTTGCGCTGGCGTCAGGAAACCTGTCTTTGCTCAGAGCACTCAGCCAGTCACGCGAATAGCAAAGTAGCCCCCCCCCCCTCATCTGCGCCACAAGTTGATCACACGTACGTGATCCCCCTCAAAATGCCACCTCAGAACAGCTTCACCTCCGCTTGATAGTGAAAGCCACGAGGGCGTTGCTTCGGTCGAAGAATGCGGTATGCACTGCCTCGTTCGTCGCAGCGTTATACGCTAAAACGAAGAAACACCCCACCCCCAGTCGAATACCCCATGAAGAAGCAAACTATCTATTGTATTTTGCTGCTTGCAGCAATTCATGTCACACGCCCCCTCTTTGGGGAAGAAATCGCAAATGGCGATTTCGAAGATCCTTCAAGTGTTCCATTCGCGTCCCAGACCGAGACAAAGTCACAGTACCAACCACAAATTCAAAGTGATGTGGTACTCGACGGCAGCTATTCAGCCAAGATCACACGCGATAACAATGTATACGCCAATCCCCCGGTGCTGCTCATCCGGTTCGGGGTACTGAGCGATACGGAACAAATGACGGTGTCCTTTGCCGCCGAAAACACGCAGGGTTCCCGACTCGTATTTCGTATCCGCACAGCGGATGCAACGAGCTACTACGACGGCTCGACCTGGCAGAGCTTAAGCTATGCACAAAGAACGGACTACCATCAGCTCAACTGGGGTGTGGATGCAGTTTCAAGCACGCAGGTCGACAATATCGCGGCGCGCACTTTCCAACATTACGGAGACACGCTGACGACTCCGAGCTTCCAGATCTCCCCCATACCGGGCCAGTTGGAGTATGTGATCGAGTTTTACAATACCGTGGTGAACACGTCACTGTATCTGGATAATGTTTCTGTCGTCCAAGCCGTCGATGTCCCCCGTCACATCTACGGCAATTCCGTGAGCAACGGCGACTTTGAAAGCGGAGACACCAGCAATTGGTCGACGCTCGCCTATAGCCAGTATTCGCCTCAAGTCCTTGGCACCTCGGCCATTGACGGCGACTACGGCGTGAAACTCACACGGGATAACAACTCCTGGGCCAATCCACCCGGACTCAGCTACCAATTCACCAAAGTCGCGAACAACTTCCCCATCCATATCTCATTTTCGGCGCAAAACGATGGCGGCTCACTCCTGTTCAGACTGCGGACGCCGGGCAGCAGCTTTGCGAACTGGAACGGATCGTCATGGACATTCGACAATGCCCTGACTCCCCGCACTCAATACTTCCAGAGAGACTGGGGAACCAACCCGATCACCCTCGCCCTCTTCGACAATTTTGCCGCGAATACCCTCATCTATAGTGAGGACGGAGTCACAACAGACTTCGCACTGACCGCCGAAGGAATAGACGGGCAAAGTACCTACCAACTTGATTTCTACAACACGAAGGCCGGCACCAGCTCCCATCTGGACAACGTTGTGGTGGAGGGGCAGCGACGGGTCATGATCCACGTGATGCCGGCCTTTCCTCCGGGGGCTGATTACGGAACGAGTTACACCAGCGGCGGCCTCGAAGAGGAGAAGAACTTCATCACGATCCCCTGGTACGAGAACCGACAGGACCGCATTGAGCGGCATTTAATGGAGATGAGTGACTACGGGTTTGATATCGTTTCACTCGATGTCTTCCTGAAAACAGACTACGAATCCGGCGATGCAGCTGCGGCCTGCTGGCAGCACAATCAGATATTGGAATGGCTTGATGCGATCGAGAAGGTGGCTCCACACATGAAATTCGTGGTGCAGGTCGATCGAGCCATGATTCCGACAGGCGGGGCTGATAAGACCGCGGCGGCTCTGGATGCGATGATTGCATGCTACAAGGAATATCCCGCTTATCTGAAGATAGACGGCAAAGCGGCCCTGAACTCCTTCTGGATCAATCAATCCTTATCCTATCAGGCCGACTACTGGGGTGACGTACGCGACGCAATGACCGAGGATCCATATTTCATCGCGAGCGTGTACGACAACCCCGGCAGCTCACGTTCCACACTGGACGAAGAGGCTGCAGCAGACCTGCTACCCGTGTTTGATGCGGTGGAATGGAACCCCCTAGCCAATTATACCTCATGGGTGTCAAATTGCGACACCCTCGCAGAAATGACAGAGTCACCAGAGATCCCGATGGTCTGGGGGGTCATCAGCGGTTACTACCGGAAGGGAACTTCGTTTGTGGAGCCTCAGTTTGAAAATTGGGATCTGTATTGGAGCAACGCCACCGCCAGCCCGACAAAGGATTCCTACGCCTGCGTGTATACCTGGAATGATATCGCCGAAGACCACGATGTGGCTCCCGGCATCCACAAGGAGAAGGGGGCCATGGCCACCCTGCTCAACTACTATATCGAGTGGTACAAATCAGGCCAGGAGCCGGCACTCGACCAGGACGTCGTCATCGTCAACTATCAGGTGACTGACAATGGCCATGTCGTCTTTCGGAACGGTAACGAAAACCCGAACGGCTTGAAGCCGCACTACTGGATCTACACCACGGATGACGGTACCACAACATTCACCCTGGCAGGAGGTGGATCAGTCCAACTGCAAGGCAAAGGTCTTCACATGGGCACCCTGCCGTACGAACTCAGCGCAGACTGGCCTACGACTTACTCACTGGTAAGAAACAGCCAGACCATCGTTCAGGGCACCGTCCCGACCAGTCAACGCATGATTCACCTTGAAGATGAAGAAGCGGAAAACCAGACCTCCTACTGGCTCTATCTCGAAGATCAGGGGCAATAAAACTGCTGAGAATGAAATAGGAAGCCCGATAACCGGCTACTCCGCCAGGACCAGCCAGCCATAGGCCTCGGGGCGGTGTGGATGCGGGAATGAATATCCCGGATGGGTCCAAATGCTGAACCGATCCTTCCCTGCGTCCGGGGAGGACCGGTCCCAGCGGGCAAAGTTGGCGCGCAGCGAGTTCCCGGCGGTGGCTCCGGGTGGCAGCTTTTCGTGTCCGACCTGGAAGAAGCTCATGAGGGGTGCCAACGAGGCCAAAGGGATCTTGATTTCGACCCGGTACCCGGAGTCCTCGTCGCCGGCGGACAGAGCTGAAGCCACAATAACGGCACCACTCTCAAACCGGTAATTGATCCAATCCGTATGCCGATAGTAGTAATCGGCCAAGGTCCCGAGCGCATTAATTTCAAAACAGGCCGTATCCGATAGACGCTCCGCCGGAGCTCCAAAGAATAGCTCCACACAGTCATCCCGAAAGGTTTGGCCATCGTGGTCCTTGCATCTAGCGAGCACCTCGGCATCTTCACAATCAAAAGCGATGTAGAGCGCCAGTCCGTCGTGCATCAAGGATACCCGTGTTGCCTGTGTTTTCGGATGTTCGGATGCACTCCAAAAATCCTGTAACTCGACAACGGCCGCAAGTCCCCATGCGGAATTCCGGCCCGCTCCGTCCAGCTCAACAGGACGGGTCAGTTTCGGTACCTGTACAACCGGTAAGGGCTCGGTGGCAGCGGATAGATCCGCAGCGCCCGCCCGGCCAAGCCCCGATAGGCACAGCCAGCCCCCAAGTGTAAGCAATACGCCACTTAGCTTCATTCCTTTATATTGATACTGATCGCGTCCACATCCAAGCTTCCAGTCGAAGCAAGCACACCGGGAATCTCGTCATCATTCATGGCGATTCGCAGGAGCATATTATCCGCACCCTCTGCAGGCATCTCAAAGGCAAACTCGGCTTCAACCCATTCGCCCGCAGTATCTTTGAGCACAAAGGATTGACGCCCCTCCAGCTCGTGAAGGACGTCGTCCTGCCTTTTAAAACGCATGAGGGAAACACTGCCGGAAGGAACCCCCTCCGGATTGTTGGAGCGATAACGGAGCCGGAGCATCCCCTTCGGGATGACGCGAAGGCGCCGGTCGATACGGACGGCCTGCGTATCGTCCTTTGGGGCCAAATGTGCGAAGGCATCACGTCCGTCGACCAGGTGGCTGACACGATCCTTCCGGTTCATCACCCACAGGACCCGTTCGGAGAACTGCTCCTTGAAGACATGGGACGCTCCCGGACGGTAGCGCATCTCAATCGGGAGCTCGTAGACTTTCGTTTCATTTTCGAAGATGGTGGGCGCCTCGAGGTCATCGTAGCCCGTTGCACGTGGGTTGATAAATAAGAGCCCCCGGCGATCGTCACGCGTATAGTCGATACGCCCCGGTTGATCACTGGCACCAACCGGGATCCCGGAAAACCCTTCGACCGATCCATCGGGCAAATAAGCCGCGTAGGACCGTGCCGGCAGTATGATGTCACCAAAGACAGGGAGCGTCCACGGCAACTCATCAGCCTCGCGATTCACCACCACGGTCAGGCCGTTTTCGTAAATGATTTTCATCCGGACAAAGAAAGGCGTCGGATCCTGACCGTCCAGCAGGAGCTCTTCCAACGTCCACCACCCAACAGGTGTCTCATAGTAGATATCCTTTACGGGTTTGTTCACGTAGTAGCGCTGAAGCAGGCCCACGGTCATGGCCTCGGTCAAGGCCTTGTCAGGCTGCATTCCATCGGCACTTAGATAGTCGAGATAGGCACCGTTTCCATAGGCGATGGTCATTGCTCGATAGTCGTCAGAGCCCGGCCCCCAGGGAGCGGCATACATCCCATTCCCCAGATTTTGACCATTCGTCCCTCCATAGGGTGGCGCATAGAAATAACGATAGCCGAGCCCCATTCCGAAGTAAGTGGTCAGGTGATGCAAACGTCGGAGCTTAAACTCCGGCGTGATCATACGCTTGTAGCCTTCGAAAATGCCGTAATCGCCGGAGTCCACATACTCCCCGATTAGGAACTGCCCGTTGAGCGTCTCCGAAAGCAGCGGTCCGCCCACCGTTTCCTTGATTAACAGCGCTTGAGCACGCAGGGCGTTGCGGGCGCCGCGGATGGTACCGGATTCCGGATTCTCCTCGCTGTATTCCACATAGGGTAAGGCCGCGCCGCCGGAGGTCAACTGGTCCGAGAATGTCGCTGTCGTCTCCAGAGCCTCTTGGATCCAAGTTTCCTGTTGAAGAATAATCGGCATCACATCCTGAGGCTGGGTATGCCACTTCGGACTCCCGTCCAGGTTCTTCGCCTGTTTCACGGTCTGAAGCGCTGTGTCCTTCCACAATTGATAATTGGTGCGCAGCCCGACCAAGCCCCAACTCTTCATTTGCGCCATCCATGCCTTCAGTTCCTCACTCGTCCCAGCCTTGCGCGGATTGGGCGGCAGTTCGTCCGAGACCGCCAGCGGCAAATGCGAATCAAAACCACCGCCTTGCCAGTTCTGTACGATGGTTAAGCCGTCAACCCACTTTCCCACCGTGCCCTGCAGCCACTCCGTAAAACGCGAACGGTCACTGTAGAGGCCGCCCCAGATATCGACATAGAGCAACTCGCTCATCGCCTCCATATAGGGGCTGGGCGCCTGGGGCACCTCAGGCACGGCATCCCACAGACGCTCGCCCCGAGTGAGACGGAAGCGCTCTTTCAAGGGCAAGCGTCCCCCCTGCTTGAACGCCACGTAGATCATATTGTTGTCCAGGTAGTATTCCGTAAGCGCCTCGACATTTGTATTGCCGTCATTCGTAGTGAGCCCGGGGAAATACACCGCATCGATCCCTTCGACCGATTTTGCATTCCTGACATAGAGGTTTTCCGCCCCGCTGGCATTGCCGTAATCCAGATCCCAACGGCCTTGCAGCCAGATGCCGAGATCACGGTTATAAAAGATATTAGGGAAGAGGCTATGCTGGGGATAGTCCTCACGATCCCGCTCCGGAATGACAAAGCCGATGATAGTTTCGGCAGCCGAAATATGCCCCGTAGCCACTCCGCCGTACTCGCCGGACATGCCCTCAACCTCCACAGTCAATCCAGATGCATCCGGCTGAACCGAGATCGAGAACTCCGCTCGGGGCGATACGCCGACGACCGCGTAAACCAGTTTCGCCTGACCGTCTTTGGCGACCTCAGATGACTGCAACGCCACCTCATACTCGCCGGGCTGCAGAGCTTCCCCTCCATCCACAATGATCGGCCCAAAGCCTGCGACGGGCGACCAGGATACATTGCCATCCGTTAGTACGATCAGGCTTTCCGGATATTGCTCTGGCCGCAGTTCAAAGTTGGCCGGCGCCTTTGCCCATACCGCGGGCGTAAGGCTCAGACCGGCAACAACCGAAAGAATGCTCTTAAAAGAAAATACTGTCATGGTTTATTTGATACGATTCTACAACTGATCCAAAGGGTCCGCATAGCTCGAAGCCTACGGACTGTTCCTCATGTAAAGATTAACGAACTGCCTCAACCCGTGCGCACCACTGCTCTGCAATTCCGGAGTATCCTGGATATTCCGGACGCTACCGTCCGCGAAGGCCACATTCATGCCGCCATCATGCAGAGATAACAGCTTCGCATACACCGCATAGGCTCCCCGGTCATACAGATTCAAGGCATGGGGAAACTCCACCAAGAGCGCGACCCTGTCGGGGTGAGCGATATTGCTCAACAGGATGCCTTTATTGGCCTCCGGTAGATTGATGCCATACATGCTCTCGTTTCCGTACCTGCCCCCCGGATTACACAAGACGGGATTATAGGCATACGAGCGCGCATCTCCGTTGGTTCGTTCAAACTCGTCGCTGGGACATTGCAGGATCGAATTATAAGGAACAATACCGTCTTCCGCCTCGGCAATCATGGAGAGTGCCGCAGCGTCCCAATGGGGCAAGGATTCCCCCGGTAGCTGACCGCCGTTTTGCACGGAGTACATGAGCAGCAACTGCCCCAACTGGCGAAGATTGCTTTGACAGACGGACGTATTGCCCGCCTCGCGCACACGTCCGACCGCGGGGATGAGAATCGCCGACAAAACACCAAGGATCGCAATGACAGCGAGCAGCTCGATCAGGGTGAATCCTCGACGATGGAATGGAGATGGAGATAACATGAGGCTCGAAATGAAGGTACATGCGATGATTCTGGTGAATCACCGCGATTTAACTTTCAAAGATTAGAAGACTTAAGCTCCGGAGATGGGGGCAGTTGCAATCTGAATGGCCCGGATCTGAACAGACCATCCCGCACCCAATGCACGGGCCTGCTCCAGATCATAGCCGCGGATCTTGACTTTAGTCACCGGGGTAGCCGCCGGCACCGCAAACACAACGCTTGCCGGAGTGCCGCGATTATCCGTGGTGGCGGCGGGCGCAACCCGTCCAATTTCAACATCGTACTTACCGTTTCCGCTGTCCCCGTAAACCACCAGGCTTAAGCCGGGACTGAGTACACCGGCATAAGTCAACTGCACTTGCTGAACCTGCTCGCCCACTGGCGCCGCCCAAATGGCTCCACCGCTGGCCCCCACCAAATCGTCATTGGCGGCTACCGCTTTCGGAATATTGACATACAACATCGAAGTATGCGGTTCGACCGTAAACGGACATGGGCTGCCCTCCGGAGCGAACGCATACTTGGCGAAGGCTGGCCGATCCTCCGAGGCTTGGTACCAATTCAAAACCGATGTGTTATAGACATACGATTTCATGGATTCGGCTTGGACCGGTACATTCCAGCCGCAGACCGCGACCAACAAAACCAGCAATAAAGCGGGGCGAGGTTTCATGATAGGATATGACGTTTAGGGTAACCGGGTCTACCTATGCAGACTTCGAGGAAAGAGCGCGCTTACGTTGTACCGCCAGCAGACAGATCACTCCGAGCAGCAGCGCATAGGTGGACGGTTCCGGGACAATGCTGTAGCCGATCGTCAGCGTAGGCAGGTAGCCCTCAACATACTCACCGTTGACCTCGACTTCACGGAAATACGTATTAATCAGGGCTCGCTCCGACAAGTCCCCGACATTGGCAAGGACGTCCAAATACAGGACACCACCGGAACCGACGACCGTGCTCACTTCACTAATGAACGCACTTGAACTCGCGAAGGTCAACTCGGTGCCTCTGACACCTTGCGTGCTGGCCGTAATCGGGGTGCTCAGCTCATTGCCCAAGGCCCCCCCGCCCGTCCATGCAGTACTGCCTTCGCTCGTATTCCAGGTCACACCACCTTCGGTAAACCCTACTGTCAGCGCATACAAAGAGAGATCGACTGTGGCAGCCGTACTACCGGCATCCGGGCCTCGCTGCGTCAGGGTCATCGTTACTGAATCAATTTGGATGTCAGGCCCCAGACCAGCAAGCCCCGACAGATCGAAGGCAAATACCTGTCTCAAATCAGAGGTTCCATTTGTGGTTCCAATGTAGCCATTGAAATTAGTTCCGGTTCCGTAATTGTTGTCCGGCAGGTCCGAGCGAATCATCGAATCCCCACTCGCGGTAATGGAGAGGGTCTGGGCTTGAAGGGCCGCGGACGAGGTCAGGATAATTCCAAAAATTGGAACGAGTATAACTTTGAGGTATTTCATATTTTTGAGGTGTTTCATGGCTGTGATTTTTATGAGGTATCTGATAAATGAGATGGTTTATCTTATGTGGATGTCACCGAGCATCACATTAAGCCTTTATGAACAAAAGAGAATTCAAATGCTCATGAGGCTTTGGGTTTCACGTGTGAAACGCCCGCGGGAAAGGGGCTCTTTTACGCGGCAGCAAGGCATATGGTTTATTAACCACGGCAGGTGAGACGGCGCTCAACCCTCCCGGTCTTGATATCCATGGGAGGGCGGCGGTCCCCAGCCGCCCCAATCTCTCAACCCGCGTTGAATCCAGGGAACAGGTGCTCTAACAGAATTCATCGCATGGCGGTCGGGACGACCGCCGCTACCCGATCGCAGACCGACTCAGTTGATATCGGTGATTTCAGAATCAGGACTCCCAATCGATCCTTCATATCCTGAATTTTCCGATGTCGGCATCTATTTATTCAATAGGGTCGTTCGTCCCGCACGCCATTGCGGTAGTGACGTAAAGACTCATACCGAGCACACAGACACATATCCAATCGATCATTTTGCTGGAATATTAAGTATAAACAGAACATGATCTTGTATATTCAGCGATGCCTCAAGAGACACAGGACAGTGACATCAAATCACCAGGAAGCCCCGCCTTACTCCAGGGCTTCAAAGTCCTAAATGCATTAATCGAAGCCGGCACTGCCCAAGGCATCCGCCAACTGGCGGACAAGACAGGCCTGCCCAAGGCGAGCGTGTATCGACTGATCAAATCGCTTCAGACGATGGGCTATGTCCAGCAGCATACCACCAGTAAACAGTACGCGGTCACCGCCCAGCTCTTTTCATTTATTCAACACCTGACCAGCCATTTTCAGCCCACCAAGCGCGCCACCCTTTTCCTACGGGATGCCGCTCAGGAAGTGGGCCACAGTGTCTACCTGTCCATGCTGATGGGGACACGTTCCTGTGTGGTCGCCGCGTCAGGTCCATTCGGCGATACGGCCGTTCTGGGCACAAGCGGTCCGGCTTATGCCACCGCATGCGGGAAGGCACTCGTCGCCCAATTGGAGTCAAAATACTGGGCTGACTACGCCCCCCCGCCCGAAGCAGCACCGGAAACCCGCTGGACCAATGTCAGCCCGGAACACTTCGTCGCTGAGTTGAAACGATGCAGCGACAAAGGTGTGTTTGTGAGCGAGCGTGAAAACAGCCTGCATTGCGCCATGGCGGCGCCTGTTTACGAACCCGGACGCCCTGCACGTTATGCTCTGGCACTCTTGCTCCCCTATGATGCATGGATCACCGAGGATCGCGATCAGATGCAATCGACCCTGCTTAAACTGGCCGAAGACATCTCCTTAATCATCTCACCACGCATCAAAGACCCGCTCGATCTCCCCATCGCGTTTCATCTATAAAACCCGACTGCTCACCCAGCGGTGTTTAAACTTCTAGTCAAATCCGACGGTGATCATCGTCGTTAGATATGACTATTCAAACCGAATGCCTTGTGATCGGTGGCGGCCCGGCAGGCTATGGAGCCGCGTGGGCTGCATCAGAGATGGGCGTCAAAACCATCATTGCCGAACGCTATGGATTTCTCGGCGGCATGGGCGCTGCGGCCAGTCTAAGCTCTTTCATCAACTATCACCAAAACGGGAATACTGATCTTTCGGACGGCGTCTACCGACGCCTGATTCGAAGATTGCATCAATCCGGAGCCGCCTACCGAGCCGGGGACCCGCATGTCGATTTTCTCGATGTGGAAGAACTCAAGGTCGCAATGGAAGCCTCCCTCGCAGAAGTGGGAACTCGTATCCTCTATCATTGCGCCTTCGACCACATAACTCGAACCGACAATGGCTTCCGGGTCCGCATGCTCGGAAAGGGTGGAGAGATACTCATTCAAACCAGATATCTGATCGACGCCACCGGTGACGCGGACGTCTGCGCCAAAGCAGGCACTCCTGTTTCCTACGGCAAAAACGGCGACAAGGACATGGCTCAACCCATGAGTATGATCGTCCAGTTATCGGGCTTTGATCCCGTCATGTACTCTGATTCCGGATACACGATTGGAGCAAATGGACATGTCTGCGAAACAAGCGGCTGGTCGACGCAAATTGCAGAAGCCCGCGAAGCAGGCGAATGGTCGATCCCCAAGGATAGTATCGCCATGTGGTGGAGTTCCCCCAAAGACCCCTCACATGTTTTTATTAACGGAACGCGCATCCAAGGATTGTTGGGCTGCGATCCGGAGCAATTAAGCAAAGCCGAAACCGAAGGTCGACGCCAGGCACACGAGCTGGCAGCCTTCTTCCGAAAATACATCCCGGGCTTTGAACACTCACACCTACTGTCCACAGGCCCGCAAATCGGTGTGCGCGAGACGCGTCGCATAGTTGGCAATTACACACTCAGCTCGGACGATGTCATCCACGGCCGCTACCCGGCAGACAGTATCGTCGAATGTTCCTACCCCATCGATATCCATGCACCCAAGGGCATCGAAACACAAATTGATGTGCACACAGGCATCCACTACGGCATACCCTATCGTTGCTTAACCATCAGAGGCGAGGACCGCCTTATCGCAGCCGGACGCTGCATCAGCGCCGATCATGAAGCCGCAGGAAGCTTTCGCGTCATGCCTGTCTGTATGTCACTCGGCGAAGCCGCCGGAACTGCTGTCGGCCTGGCAAGCACCAGCGGGCAATCTCTGGAGAAGATGAGCGGCGCTACGGTCCGTCAAACCATGGACCAGCGACGCGGCGCACCTCTGACCGCTCCGGACTCGCACGCCTTCATCCTTTCATAGCAGGCAGACTCACCGATGTCTCGAACAAGCCCTCATACAAGGGTCCTTCGTCAGAAGCTTCCGGTCGCGCGAATTGAGTAAAGAAACTCTTTTGATATCTCCGCTCAGCCCCCCGTCAGCACATCGAGCAGGGCCTTGAGCTTGATTTCGGTTTCGCGCATTTCCTTGTCCGGCTCGGAGCCTTCGACAATTCCGGCACCGGCCATAAGCCGGGCGATGCGGCCTTCGATGAGGGCGGAACGAATCCCGACAATCATCTCCCCGTCGTTCAGGTGGTTGAACCAGCCGACCACCCCGGCGTAGAGACCGCGATCCATGGCTTCCAGTTCTTTGATTTGCGGCACCGCCTGTTCGCGCGGCGAACCTCCAACGGCCGGCGTGGGATGCAGTTCGGCGGCCACATCGAGCAAGTGAACCCCCTCCCCGACTTCGGCTTCAATCCGGGTGCGCAAATGCTGCACATTGGCAAGAGACAGCAAGCGCGGAAATTGGTCCGCCCGGGCGTGAATCCCCACCTTCTCGAGACGGCGCAAAATAGAGTCGCGGACACAGGCATGCTCATGCAGGTCCTTTTCGCTGGTGAGCAGATCACGGGCATAACGCGCGTCCTCGGCGGCCTCCGTCCCGCGCGGCGCCGAACCGGCCAAGGCCACCGTCATTAGTTTGCCGTTCTCGATGCGCAAGAGGCGCTCGGGCGTTGCACCGATGAAGCTGCGGCCGCCCCCCGCACCAAAGGAAAAAGCATAACACCCACTGAAGCGCTCCCGGAGACGATTGAGGGCGTCCAGCGGCTGCCAGTCTTCTTCGCGCTCCAACTCGATCCCACGGGCCAGCACGATCTTTTCGTACTCGCCCCGACCGATCGCCTCGAGTGCCTGCGCCACCGCCTGCGGATAATGCCCCGCATTCAACTCACGGCGCGTACAAGTCCCCGGACTGGTCGCGCGGACCGGCGCATGATCCGGGTAGTCAAAGGCGGTGAATTTCTGGTAGGCCCCCCATACCCGGGCCACGAGCTGGTCCAGGTCCGAATCGGGGTCAATGCGAAGGTTGGCCACCGCTCCATAGTGGCCTTTCGCCTTGGAGACCTGCCAACGGGGCAGGAAAATTGTCGCCGGAGGAAAAATACTGCCTTCGGGTACCGCATCATCAAAGGTAAAAGCGGTGAAGAAATGCGGGCCGGCCAGCGGGACCTCCAGGTCGCCCACCGCGATGGTGTTCTCCAGGATCTCGCGGGCAAAGGCCTTGGCCTGCGCGAAACGATCCGCTCCAGAGAAGCTCGCCGAAACGACCGCCTCCGCCCCGGCCAAGGCTTCGTCTTCACTGGCCCGCTCCACATAGAAATGAAGCTCCTCCGGCTCATAGATGGACTGTAGTACCGCGAGCGGTGCGATGTGCTTCACATCCAGCGTAATACTTGCGATCTGGAAATGCCCCTTCTTACGGGCGGTCTCACGGCAGCCGCTGAGGAATTCTCGCAGTGCCTTCGGGTCGCGCTCCGGCAACATGCTGGATGGGATAATTTGCATAATCTGAAGGAAAGGCTCCAGACGCAGAGCGCAACCCGCAAACGCAGTACGCGCGCGCTAAACAGATTACATGCCACAAGAACCCAATGTCACAGATCTAGACAGCAGACAGCAAGTGGCTTGATACGGGGCATTATCACAGGTGATAAAATGAGGACTTCCCCTTTTCTTTTGCGAAAACAAGGCGAAAGAAGTTGCACTTTACCCGCCTCATTGGCATGCACGGAACTTTCGTGTCATTAACACAAAGCGACGTCATATGAATATCCACGAGTATCAGGCCAAGCGTCTTCTCAAGGACTTCGGCGTTCCCGTCCCACGGGGATATGCCGCACAGACCTCCCGAGAAGTCGAAACCGCTATCTCTCACCTAAGCGACGACGAAAAGATCGTTGTGAAGGCTCAAATTCACGCTGGAGGACGAGGTAAAGGCACCTTCGTTGACGGCTATAAGGGAGGCGTTAAGGTCGTAGACGGCCGCGATGCCGCTCTTGAAGCAGCCGGCCACATGTTGGGCAACACGCTCGTCACCAAGCAAACCGGCCCGAACGGCCGCAAGGTACAGACTCTGTATTTCACAGAGGCCTGTGAGATTGCCCACGAGTATTATCTCGCGATCGTGCTCGACCGCGAAACCGCCCAGTCGGTCATCATCGCCTCCACTGAAGGCGGGATGGACATCGAGGACGTCGCGGAAAAGACTCCGGAAAAGATCGTCCGTGTGCCGATCTCCCCGACCATGGGTCTGCGCCACCACCACTGCCGCCGCGTGGCTTTCGAACTCGGCTTCGAAGGCGACCAGGTCAAGCAGTTCGCTCGTATCCTGACCGGGCTCTACAAGCTTTACTGGGAGAAGAACGCGATGCTGGTTGAAATCAACCCGCTGATCACCACACCGACCGGCGACATCATCGCGCTCGACGCGAAGATCTCCTTCGACGGCAACTCCATCTTCCAGCACCCGGACATCCAACAGCTCCGCGACCTGAACGAAGAAGATCCGAAGGAAGTCGAAGCTTCCAAGCACAACCTCAGCTACATCGCCCTGGACGGCAACATCGCCTGCCTGGTGAACGGCGCCGGTCTGGCCATGGCCACGATGGACATCATCAAGAGCCTCGGCGGCGAACCGGCCAACTTCCTCGACGTCGGTGGCGGCGCCAATGAAGACCAGGTCACCGCTGCCTTCAAGATCATCCTGTCCGACCCGAACGTCGAAGGGATCCTCGTCAACATCTTCGGTGGTATCATGAAGTGCGACGTGATCGCCCGCGGCATCGTCGCAGCGGCCAAGAACGTGGACATCAAGGTTCCGCTCGTCGTCCGCCTCGAAGGCACCAACGTGGAAGCCGGTAAGCAAATCCTCAAGGAAAGCGGCGTTGCTCTGACTCCGGCCGACAGCCTGGTCCACGCTGCCGAGATCATCACCAAGCAAGTCAGCGAGCAGAAGGGCTGAGGTTCATCTTTAAAATAAGGAAATTCCAATGAGTATTCTGGTAAACAAAGACACTCGCCTCGTCGTTCAAGGCATCACCGGTAAGACCGGCACCTTCCACACGCAGCAATGTATCGATTACGGCACCAATGTCGTCGCAGGTGTGACTCCCGGCAAGGGCGGTCAACTCTGGGAAAACAAGGTTCCGGTTTGCAATACGGTCGCTGAAGCGGTCAAGGAACACGGCGCCAATGTTTCCGTGATCTATGTGCCGCCGGCCTTCGCAGGTGACTCCATCCTCGAAGCCATCGAAGCCCAAATTCCGCTCGTGATCTGCATCACCGAAGGTGTGCCGGTCCGCGACATGGCTGAGATCCGCCGCCGTCTCTACTTCCACAACACGAAGACCCGCCTCATCGGTCCGAACTGCCCGGGTATCATCACTCCGGGTGAATGCAAGATCGGCATCATGCCCGGCTACATCCACAAGCCGGGTCGTGTCGGTGTGGTTTCCCGTTCCGGCACCCTGACCTACGAAGCCGTCTGGCAATTGACCCAGCGTGGGCATGGCCAGTCGACCGTTATCGGCATCGGTGGTGACCCGATCAACGGCACTTCCCAAACCGACGCTGTCCGTATGTTCAACGAAGACCCGGACACCGACGCCATCATCATGATCGGTGAAATCGGTGGTAGCGCCGAAGAAGAAGCCTGTGCCTATATCAAGGAGCACGTGAAGAAGCCGGTCGCCGGTTTCATCGCCGGTGCTTCCGCTCCGAAGGGCCGTACCATGGGCCACGCCGGTGCGATCGTCTCCGCCAGCGGAGCCGGTACAGCTGAAGCGAAGTTTGCCGCCATGGAAGACGCCGGCGTCTCCATCGCACGCAACCCCTCCGAGATGGCGGACGCCCTGCTCCGCATCTACAAGGGCTGAGCCGACTAAGGCTTAAAAAGCATTCTCACACAATCTGCCCGTGTGCTTCGGCCCGGGCAGATTTTTTATGCCCGGGGACCGGATTCTGCCAGAGACCGCCCAGCCCCCAACTGACGCGCACCGGTCTCGGCAGGCACTTCCACCGGTTCTTTTTCCCGGTAAAGCTCATAGCGGCGAAAGCTGTCTTCATACTCGAAGGCCTCACGCACCTCCTCCGGAAGGGTCTCAAACCGCCCCTTTCGGATCGCTACGAAATCTCGGGTCCCATCGGACATCAGGGGCCATAAGCCTTGGTTCCGGCCAAGAACATGCGAGTGCCCCCCGGTGTAGAATTCAGCCGAATAACTACGTTCCCCGTAGATATACAAGTCACCGTCCTGCGCATCCTGAAGGCTATTCATTTTAGCGACCAGCCACTTCTGGGTGCCGCGGGGGGCCAAATCCGGCAGGTAAGTATACACGTAATAATTCCATCCATAGAGTAGAAGCGCCACGCAAAGGGCGAACTGGAAGAGCATGGAAAGCATGGGCGACGGCTTGGTCTTGAGCGTACCGGTAAACCGCCACATCTCCATGATCAGGAAGCCGGCCGCCGGCACCCCGGTGAGCACGTAGGTGCGGATGACATTGCTGGCGAAAGTAAAAAACAACAGCGGCGCCACGGTCCAACAGAGCAGGTACAACAGCCACGTGCCCTCCTCGCGGCGTAGCACCGAGAGCAGCTTGCGGAAATGGATTAAGGGCCAGATGAAAAACAGACTCCAGGGCAGCACCCCCGACACCCAGTAAACCCAGATCGTGCCGAAAGCCCGGTGGTGACCGTCACCATAAAGATCTCCCGTCCAACCCGGTTTCGTATATCGGTAAAAGTGTTCCCCAACAAAGAAGTATTGCAGGAAGCCGGGGGTCTTGATCTCCGCCGCCACATACCAGGGCACAGTGATGAGCAGAGCCAACAGTCCGCCGCTCAACCAGGGAAGACGCGACCAGGCGTCGCGCCAGCGACCGGAGAGGAGTACCCATGCGCCAATCGGCAGGCCCGCAAGCACCACCGCGATCGGCCCTTTCGCGAGTAGACCGATCGCCAAGCCCAGAAAGAATCCGTAGCCGGCCCAGTGTGACTGCGTCTCGCCCTCAATGGCCTTCCAAAAGGCAACCATTGCCAGAGTCGTACCGGCAACCATCACCAGATCCGTCATCACCATCGCCATGGATGAAAAGAAGATGCCGGAACTGAAAACCACCACCGTGCCAACCAAGGCATAATCCCGTCCCCGCAAGGCCTCCACCCACCGGAACAAGAGGTACAACATGGCGCAGGCACTGAGGAAAATAAAGATCCGCCCCCCGAATTGGTTTACCCCGAAGAGCTTCATGCCTGCGGCGGCGACCCACGTATGCAGAGGCGGCTTGCCCCAGAATGGAACACCGTAATCGAATTGCGGAGTAATCCAGTCATTGGTCTCCACCATCTTACGTGCGATCTCCGCATAGCGGGACTCCGTCGAGTCGGCGAAGGGCACTTGGATGACCATTAACAGCCGTATAAGAAATAACAGCCCAAGCCCAAGCCAGAGAAAGCGCTTCTGCGCGAGCGATAATTTGAGCAAATGTGGATTGGTAGTCGTCATATTGGTAGAGGGTGAAAATCGCATGAACCACAAGGCACGGTCAGGGAGCGGAAGAGACGGGGCGTCCCCAAAAGACCCAGGTACGGCTGAGCACGAAGGAATAGGCAGCGACCAGAACAATCGCGGAAAGGACCGCCCATTCCGGCCTGATGCCGACGGATTCAGTCAGCAAATAAACCATACCTTCGCTCAAGCAGAGACCGCTCAGCGATACGATCAGGAAACGCTGGATCGTGACCCGCCCCGGCACGCCGTTTCCGCGGAAGCTCCAACGGTCATGCCCGAGGTAGCTAACAAAGAAGGCCACGACGAAGGCTCCTGCATTGGCGAGCAAGGGAGCTTGCCCAAGCTTCAGAAGGAGCAAGGCACACAAGGCATGGACCAGGCTTGCCGCGGACCCGACGCAGGCAAACTTAAAGCATTGCCAAACAAAACGGATCACGACCGGGGCATCTCCTGCTGGTAACAAAACTCTTCCGACACGATATGCCCGGGTCGTGCTTTGACCTCTGAAAAGATCCGGCTCATGTATTCGCCGAGCACCCCGATAGAAAGAATCTGCACACCGCCAAGGAAGCAGATAGCCACAGTCAGGGTCGCCCACCCCGGTACATCCGAACCGAACAACAAAGTACGTAGCGCGATCAACCAGGCATAGCAGATCGAGATACTGGAGATCACCATCCCAACCGAGGTCCACACACGAAGGGGCCAGTCGGAAAATGCAGTCAGGCCGGTCACCGCCAGGTCAAACAAACGCCTGAAGTTGAACTTCGAGGAACCGCTGTTGCGCGCCTCGATCAGCACGGGGATCTCCTTGGTCTTGAAGCCGACCCAACTGTAGAGCCCCTTCATGAAGCGGTTTCGCTCCGGAAGCGATAGGATCGCATTGACCACCTTTCGGTCCATCAAGCGGAAGTCACGCGAGTGTGCCGGAATGGGAACCGATGTCGTCTTATCCATGATCCAATAGAACAGGTTCGAAGCTTTCCGCTTGAGAAAGGACTCATCGTCCCGATCGGCACGGACACCGTAGACCATCTCGCAGCCCTCGTCCCAATGCTCAATGAAGGTTTGGAAATATGAAATGGGTTCCTGCATGTCTGCATCCACGATGATACAGGCCGCGCCCGTGGCTGCTTTAAGGCCGGCGGTAATGGCATTTTCCTTACCAAAGTTACGAGACAGACACAGCACCCTGAGTGGATAAGACCCGATCAGTGACCTGGCTTCTTCTACAGTGCTGTCGGCACTGCCGTCATCCACAACGATGATTTCAAAGTCGCGTCTTAATTTGGTCATTTGGGTCGCAATCCGCCGAATGACTAGAGCGATATTGCCCGCCTCGTTATAAGCCGGCACGACACAAGAGATTTCAGGAATCGTCCGATAAAACTGTCTGGCAAGAAAGTCTTCGTCCGTCGTCACCCCTTCACCACCCACCGCCTGCCTCACCGGTAAATGCACGCGTGCGGATTCGCCTCCGGGGAAGTGGATCACATGTGTCCGGGCGATGTTACTCGAACCGGGCAACTTGCTTCGATTGGCTTGGTATTCTCTTTTCATAGTATAGATCATCTTTCCCAAAAGTTCCTTCGTAATCGAAATGCTCAATAAAGCCTTCCGGGAGCTGTTTGAGCTTACTTTGACGGACCGACAAAAAGTCACGCGTTCCATTCTGCAGGAGGTCTTCCAGGCGCTCTCCGCTTTCGATCGTACGCACACGCCCTGCGGTGTAGAATTCCGCCGAGTAGTAGCGTTTCTTCCAGTAGAACAACTCGCCGGAGTCCGGCTCCCGAATAGATGCCACCCGCTCCACCAAATATTTCTGCGACTTCTTTGAGGCCCCGGCTCCAAGCATCAATAGCGCGATGAAGACCGAGGCAAAGACCAGGGTTGTCGATCCGGCAGTCAGGGCGAAGGCATGAATGACTGTCGACGAGGGAACTGCCCTCTCCGACGCCCGGCTGCGCTGCCAAAGCTCAATCAACAAGTAAGCGGCGGCGGGAATGCCGCTCAAGACATAGGTTGGCAATATATTCGTCGCCAGGGTGAAAAAGACCATAGGCGAAAGCGCCCAACAGAGCAAATAGAGTGTCCACCCGTCCGCCTCGCGAAGCACCCCACGCAAAGCACGCTTCCCCCGTACCAGAGGTAGGACAAAGACAAAACTCCATGGGAGAAAGGACAGGAGCCAGAACAGCCAGATCATGCCCCGCATCCGGGCATGCGCGTTGCCATAAAGATCGCCCTTCCAACCACTATCAAGGAAGCGATGCCAGTGCTCGCCGATAAAAAAGTATTCGAGAAAGCCGGGAGTCTTGAGTTCCGCCGCGACATACCAGGGTACACAGATAAGGGCAGCCAGCAGGCTTCCGGAAATCCAGGGCAGCCGTTTCATCAGATCCAGCCAGCGATTCTGCAAGCCAACCCATGCCACAAGTGGCAGCGCAGTCAGCACCACAGCAACGGGCCCCTTCGCCAGCATGCCGATCGCCAAACCAATAAAGAAGAGGTAGCCGTCACGCCGCTTGCCGGGATCCGTAAGCGCCGAATAAAAACCGATCATACTGAGGCTGGTGCCCGCAATCATGACCAGATCGGTCATGACAGTCGCCCAGGCGATAAAGAACAATGCGGAGCTTGCAAGAACCAGCAGCCCGCCAAGCGCATAATCGCGCCCCTTCTTTGCCTGCACCCAAGGATACAGGAGCGCCATCATACCGAGCCCGGTCAGGAAGATGAAGATGCGGGCGCCAAAATGCCCCACCCCAAAGAGCTTCATCCCTGCAGCCGACAACCAGGTATGCAGCGGCGGCTTGCCCCAGAAAGGCACACCGTAGTCGAACTGCGGCGTAATCCAGTCGTTCGTCTCGACCATCTTCCGCGCAATCTCGGCATAGCGTGCTTCCGTGGTATCCGTAAACGGCACCAGATATACCATGAGTAGCCGAAGTACGACCAAGGCCGCGAATAAGCACCACAGTCCCTTCCGCTGCCTGGAGGTAAACCAATGCTCAGCGGATAATCGATCTTCCTTTGCGCCTTCCATCATTCAAATCATCCCTGCTCCTGTACGAAGCTCGGAATCTTAGGCTGCGCATCATAGCCAAAGGCATATGATAGAATGATGAGAAATCCCTATTTTTCCGGAAAAATCACCGTAATCCGGAATAAATGCCCCACTGAGTCCAATTCCGCCTGAAACTCCAGATCCAGCGTTGACGCTATTTCACGGCACATGGCCAGCCCGAGTCCCGAATGCCCATCCCCCAATGTGCGTGCCCGATCCACACGGTAGAACGGTTCGAAAATCCGCTCCATATCTTCCTGCTTCAACTTAGCGGCAAAGTTTGAGAGCGTGAAACGGCAGCCGGTTTCGGTATCTTCAGTCGCGAGGCTGACTTGGCTGTTCACATCCGCGTGGCTCACTGCATTGCCGATCAAATTACCCACTAAAATTTCCACAAGCGTCTCATCGGTCCGGATCAAGGGCTGGCTGGCATCAAGCTGGCGGTGAAGCTGCAAGCCACGCTCCTTGAGGCGCCGATCCAGCAAAGACAATCTGGCATCGATCATCGTATGTAGGTCCATCGTAGTCAGCTCGATGTGGTCGATCCCGTTGCGCAGCCGGGCAAACCGCGTCAGCCGATTGACCAGAGTCTGCATGGAAACACTGATTTCCAAGGCCTCCGCGATCCGTTCACGGTACTCCGAATCCTTCCGGTCACTCGAAAGCGTCTGTTCCAAAACCGCCATGATACCGGCGATCGGCGTGCGCAACTCATGAGCCGCATTGGCCGAAAACTCGCGTTCACGCCCACGTACCCGGTTGATCCGCCCAAGAAGCTCCCGGTATTTCTGGGTCAGCCCCTGAAGCTCAACCGGAATACCCGCCGGAACCACCAGGTCGTTCATGGTGCGACTCGCGTCCACGCGGGAGATCTCCAGCTCCAACTCGTGAATCGGCCGAAGCGAAGCACGTATGATCAGATGAATCACCAGTAAACAAAACAGCCCGACAAGCAGTAGGCCCTGCAGCAAGACCTGGAAGAGTCCGGAGATACGCGCGTCGATATCTTCGGTCTCCTGTGCGATGACCATGACATGTGGATAGTCTTCCGCCCGGATGACGGCGCTCATCGTATCTTCTTCGACTTTGGGATACATCCTCACTCCCACTGCCCGGGCACGCTTGCCATCGGGCAGTTCACAGCTCGCAAACCGCCGCACATTGAGCGGCCCCGACAATTTGGGCAAATCATGCCCCTCCAAGGCAGGCGAACGCAACACTTGCCCGCTCTTCTCATCCCAGACCTGAATATAATCGGATAAACGACGCTGCGGGTCCTGTTCGATATCCGTCAGCCACTCATTGACAATTTCATCGCCGATGATCTCCAATTCCAGCGACTGCAGTGCCAGCGTCCCAGCCAAGGCCTTATCCACCTCTTCGTACAGAGACGCCTTGACCGTATGGTAGATCACGAAGGCGCCCGAAATCAGAATCAGCGAGACAATGACGCCGATACCGACAACCAGGCGAGTACGGATGGAACGCGATTTCATGCTTGTACGTATTCGAGTAGATAGCCTTGTCCGCGACGTGTCTGAATGTAGGTCCCGCCATCGTCCGATGCCAGCTTCTTACGCAGGTACCCGACATAGACATCCACCGCGTTACTGGAAGCATCTTCATAGTAGTTATACACATGATCCCAAATTTCCTGCCTGGATACCACTTCCCCGGCCCGGTAGGCCAGGTATTCCAGCAAACTGTATTCACGCGATGTCAGCTGAATCTCACTGCCATGACGTGTCACACGCTTCGCGGTCAGATCGATACTGAGGTCGCCAACTTCGACCAGTGCGGCCTTTTTCTCGTACGCTTTCCTCGTCTGTGCACGGACCCGGGCTAATAATTCCTTTAAGGCGAAGGGCTTGACCAGATAATCGTCCGCTCCGGCGTCCAGTCCTTCAATCCGGTGATCGACGGAATCACGGGCACTGATCACAATGATGGGCACACCGGAGCCCGCCTGGCGCAACCGACGCAAGATCGATAGACCGTCCACCTTGGGGAGCATGAGATCGAGCACGATGACGTCATAGTCGTGGTTGCTCGCATACCAGAGCCCTTCGTCCCCACTGGCCGAGGCATCGACCGCATAGTCATGGGACTCCAGCAGCTCGACAACCGACCGGCGCAAGGGTTCATAGTCTTCAATCAGCAGGATACGCATGGTTTGAAGTAAGACTTTGCGCTTGAGCCTGCACCTTGGCAAGCGCTAGGCATTCATCTGCCTAAGCGAAACCGGGATCCAAATACTCCAGCCGTGTCCAAGCAACATCTCCGTACGCGCCTTGCCTGCACCTTATGCGGAGCTCAGGGAACTTTTTTTTATGCCGCCCCCCAGGACGGCCGCAGCTACCACCACTGTCCGAGCTGCGGGCTGGTCTGGCTGGACCCGGCGGACCGTTTGTCCCGGAAGGATGCGTTCGCCCATTATCGGCAGCATCAGAATTCCCCCTCGGATCCGACTTACCGTCGTTTTCTGGAGCAAGTCTGGCTCCCCCTTCGAGAGCATCTGGCTCCGGGTGCAGCAGGCCTCGACTACGGATCGGGGCCCGGCCCCACCCTGCACTTGATGGCGAAGGAAGACGGCTATGCCTGCCGTCACTATGATCCGGCCTTCCATCCGGACAAATCCGTATTCGGACAACAGTACGACTTCATCACCTGCAGCGAGACCGCCGAGCACTTCCATCAACCGAAAGAGGAATTCCGGCAACTGGCGGCCCTGCTCCGCCCCGGTGCCTGGCTCGCGCTCATGACAAGCCGGCTCACCCCGGAGACCCGTTTTGAAAACTGGTCCTACCGTCTCGATCATACCCACGTCTGCTTCTACACGGACGCCTGCTTTGAGTGGATCGCGGACAATTACGGCTTTGAACGTCCGCACTTTCACAGCTCGAACGTAGCTCTCCTGCAAAAGAGCTAAAGCGAACCGGCTCCCGCCCATGGAGCCCAGCGAACTTGCGAAGACTGCACTTTGCTGCTTTTGTCCGGCCATGCGCTATTCCCGTGCAGCGAAGTACTACCAATGGCTCGAACGCATGAGCTATGGACAGAGCCTGCAAAAAGCGCGCTGCACCTACCTGGGTCAAATCGAAGCACCCGGAACGGCCCTGCTTGTCGGGGAAGGTTATGGTGCCTTCCTCATTCCCTTTCTGGAAACCTACCCACACTGCAAGGTCACCGTGATCGAAGAAAGCGCAGAGATGATCGAGGTGTGCCGGCGGCGACTCGAGAAACGGCAGCTTCCGCAAACGGCAGTGACCTTCATCCACCGCCCCCTCAGTACATGCAGTTTGCCGGAGAAGCACTATGAGTTGATCGTGAGCCATTTCTTTTTCGACAATTTCCGTCAGGATGCAACCACCTCAATGATCCAACAGCTCGCCCGCTGCGCGACTCCGCAATCCGACTGGTTGATCAGCGACTTTCACATACCGAATCAAACATGGCGCGCCCTGCGGGCAAGGATCTGGCTCTTCGGGCTCTATACTTTTTGGCGACGCGTTGCCCACGTCCCGGCAACTGAATTACCGGAAATCATTCCCGCACTGGCCGACTGCGGCTTCATCCCGAAGCAGCATCGGCAATCGAACGCCGGCCTGCTCTGCAGCAGCTGGTATCGCCGAACCCCGGCTCCCCGTTCCACCGGCCCGGTGCGGCCTACAGTTGACCGCGAACCGGTATCCACCCGATGATACGGCTGAGAAAACGCTGCCCCAAGGAAGCACCCGGCTCGCGTGTAAAGACCTCGGACGCGCCCACGGAGTCCTCGGTCGTCCATGTCAGTTGACCGGAAGCATCCACATGCAATTCATACGCGTTCTCCAGCTGCATCGCCTCCGACATAATGCGCTTCATGGCCAGGCCCGTTTTTTCATCCTCAATGACCAGCGCAATCTCCGAGTTCCAGACCCGGGAACGCGGATCCATGTTGTAGGAACCAATCACAGAGGTGTCGTGATCCATCACAAATGCCTTGGTGTGCAGCCCGGAATGCGATGATGCCACATGCTGATCCGTATTCCTGTAATACCGGGTCAGTGCATCGTTTGCCTTCAGCTCGTAGAGATCAACGCCCGCGCGAAGGAGTTTTTTCCGGACCTTCCGATAGTGGGCATGTACCGCCAGGTGGTTATTCGAGAGCAGCGAGTTTGTCATCACATTGACATCGACCCCACGCTTCACAAGCCGTCCCATTGCGGCAATCGTTTCAGCTTCCGGCAGTAGGTAGGCCGTCTGTAAATAGAGCTCCGAATCGATGGTCGGGCTCAATTCCTTCATCAAATTGAAAATCGCCGATTCGCCCCGAGAATCAAAGCGGTCGGGTGCGTCAACCACGACCCGCACCGGGGCCCAGCTCAAGCGACTGTAGATCCACTCGATTCCCGCATTCACCGCCTCATGGTCGACCGGTATCCGATAGGGCACCTCATCGATGTAGCGTTCCAAGGCACTGTAAACCACGCGTCTCAGTTCCTCATGCGATTGGGCCACCTTCGAAGCAGGAACGATCGCCTCGATCGGCACTGCCGCCGGCGCATTCCAGAAAAGGTCAAATGCCTGCCCGGCTTCCTGCGCGGCCGGCCCCACCGCGAGCACATCAAGGTCATGGAAATTCAGCTCCGGATCGACGCCGAAATAATCGTCTCCGATATTGCGCCCCCCCATGACAGCCAGTGCGCCATCCACCAGGAAAATTTTATTATGCATGCGATAATTGTACCGCCCGCTGTGCAGTGCAAACCCCAGATTCCTGAATATCCCCCGGTTCCCGATCGGGTTGAACACCCGGACCTCGACCTTCGGATGCTGCGCAAGGCTCGCGTAAACCTGGTCCCGGCCACTATGGTAGATGTCGTCTATCAGAATACGTACCCGGACCCCCTCGTCCGCTTTCTTCAGCACCCGGTCCAGAAGGAGGTTTCCAGTCGCATCCCCCTTCCACAGATAATACTGAAGATCGATCGTTTTTTCCGCTTTTGCCGCGGCAGCATACCGCACCCGGAATGCATCGCGTGAGTCCGGCAGCAGAAACACACCCGATGTCCCGGCTGTCGCCGTTTCCGGCGTTGCAAAACGACGTCCCAGTTCGGTTTGTTCCGGCCGGTCCCACACAGAGCTTTCTTCGCCTCCCTCCCGCTCCGGCACACTGGCACACCCGATGAACAGGCATGGCAGCCAGAGCAGCGGCAAAACGATCCAATGCGTCGTTGAGATGAGGCCCTGGCCTGAAGAATGAAGCTTGAATAATCTCATGTCGTCTCTGGATTCAGTGGATCCGAGGCTAAGCTCGAAAAAGTCATGGATCAACCATTTGCCAATCCATTCTGAGATTAGCCTCCAGGCCCTCATTGTAAAGCCTGCGGACCCGAAAAGCTGGGCATCACAGGAAGCCTTGCAGCTCCGGCTGGCCGCTACCCCGGGATTCTTCCAAAGGGGCCATCCATTCACGGCGAGGCCCGCAGGCATGCGTCAAATTGGCGCATCACCTCCCATGAACCTCGAATGCGGCCATTCCATCGGGAATGGACCTGCCCACCAACAGCGAAAAACCTTGAAGCGAGACGACAGGCGTCCAAATTACTCCGCTTTTCCCTGAAAGCAGAAGTAATATGAAGACGCTCAAATTCGCAGTTCTCCCCGGTGACGGCATCGGGCCCGAAGTCATGGAAGTCGCCCTCGACGTGCTCAAGGTCGCCGGCGAAAAATTCGGCTTTGCCCTCGACTATGAAAGCGCGGACATCGGCGGCATCGCCATCGACAACCATGGTGTGGCCTTCCCGGACAGCACCAAAGCGGTCTGCGACAAGGCGGAAGCGATCCTCTTCGGCTCCGTGGGCGGCCCGAAATGGGAAAGCCTGCCTCCCAAGGAACAGCCGGAGCGCGCCGCCCTGCTGCCCATCCGCAAGGCCTATTCCCTCTACGCCAACGTGCGCCCCGGCCTCCTGTACCCGGAACTGACTGATGCATCCCCGCTGAAGAAGGAACGCATTCCGAACGGCATCGACATCGTCTGCATCCGCGAACTGACCGGCGGCATCTATTTCGGCCAGCCGAAGGCCACCACCACGCTGGACAATGGCGAGGAACAGGCGATCGACACCATGGTCTACAAGACCAGCGAGATCGAGCGCATCGCCCAGGTCGCCATCGACACCGCCAAGGCCCGCGGCAACCGCGTTTGCTCGGTCGACAAGGCCAATGTACTCGAGACCTCCGTGCTCTGGCGCAAGGTCGTGACCGAATATTTCAAGAAGAACGCCCCGGAGATCGAGTTGAGCCACATGTATGTGGACAACGCCGCCATGCAGCTGGCCCGCGATCCGAACCAGTTCGACGTACTCTTCACCGAAAACATGTTCGGCGACATCCTCTCCGACGAGATGGGCGTGATTTGCGGTTCACTCGGCATGCTGGCCTCTGCCAGCCTCGGCGCCCAGAAGAACAGTCTCGGCTTCCCCTTCGGCCTCTACGAGCCCTCCGGCGGCACCGCTCCGGACATCGCCGGCCAGGGCATCGCCAACCCCTGCGCCCAGATCCTGTCCGGCGCGCTCATGCTCCGCTACAGCTTCGGCGAGCTTGAAGCCGCCGCCGCCATCGAAGCCGCAGTTGAGAAAGCCGTGACCTCCGGCACCCGCACCGGTGACATCGCCTTCGGCCTCGACCCCATCGGCACCCAAGCCATGGGCAAAGCCGTCCTCGCAAACCTGTAGGACAGCGGTAAGAGGAACCACGAATGGACACGAATATACACGAATTTGATGGGCCTTTAGCAAAAGAGGCGTATGCAATCGTGGGTTCGGCGTTCGAGGTTCTAAACGGTCTGGGCAGCGGTCTGCTGGAAAAGCCATACGAAAATTCGATGGTGGTGGAGTTTCAGGAACGAAACATACCCTACACCCAGCAAAAGCGGTTCGATGTCATTTACAAGAATGTGAAGGTCGGGAAGTATGTTCCCGACCTCATCGCATTCGACGCAGTGATCGTTGATACAAAGGTCATTGACCAGATTACAAATATCGAACGTGCCCAAATGCTCAATTACTTGAAGATAACCGGACTCAAAGTCGGGCTCATCCTCAACTTCAAACGTCCAAAACTAGTATGGGAACGCATTGTTCTCTAAAGTTATTTGTGTCAATTCGTGCCCATTCGTGGTTCCAAAAATAGATTTCAATCCATGACCTCCGCCGAAATCCGCCAGTCCTTCCTCGATTTCTTTAAAGAGAAGCAGCACAGCATCGTGCCGTCCGCGTCGCTCATGCCGCAGTCGCCGGGCTTGCTCTTCACCAATGCGGGAATGAACCAGTTCGTGCCCTACTTCCTCGGCACGGAAAAGGCCCCGTACAGCCCGCCGCGGGCGGCGGATACGCAGAAGTGCATCCGCGCGGGCGGCAAGCACAACGACCTCGAAGACGTAGGCCAGGACACTTACCACCACACCTTCTTCGAGATGCTGGGCAACTGGTCCTTCGGCGATTACTTCAAGAAGGAGGCGATCGCATGGGGCTGGGAACTGGTGGTCGAACGCTGGGGGGTACCGGCCAACCGCCTCTACGCAACCGTCTATGCACCCGGCGAAGGCGACCCTTCGGAATTCGACCAGGAAGCCTACGATTACTGGGCCGCGCTCTTCACCAGCAAGGGGCTCGACCCGAAGATCCACATCGTCAACGGCAACGTGAAGGATAATTTCTGGATGATGGGCGAGACCGGTCCCTGCGGCCCCTGCTCCGAGTTGCACGTCGACCTCACACCGGAAGGCGACACTCAGGGAAAGCTGGTCAACCAGGACTCCGATCTCTGCATCGAGATCTGGAACCTCGTCTTCATCCAGTACAATGCCGAAGCCGACGGCAGCTTCCGCGAGCTCCCGGCCAAGCACGTCGATACCGGGATGGGCTTTGAACGCGCCTGCTCGCTGATTCAGAACACGAAGGGCTTTACCGACTTTTCCAAGAAGCCCAGCAACTACGCGACCGACGTCTTCCAGCCGATCTTCCGCACGGTCGAGAAACTGAGCGGCAAGTCCTACGTCGACATCTATCCCGGCAAAGGAGTTGAAAAGACGGATGCGCTGGAGGAGGCCATCGCCTTCCGCGTAATCGCCGACCATATCCGCACGCTTTCCTTCTCGATCGCCGACGGCATTCTCCCGGGAAACAGCGGGCGCAATTATGTGCTCCGCCGCATCCTGCGACGCGCGGTCAAATACGGCCGCACACTTGGCTTTAGCGGCGAAACCGCCTTCCTTCCGCAGCTCGTCGACACCCTGGTCGCGGAATTCGGCTCCGTCTTCCCCGAGCTGAAAACACGTTCCGCAGTCATCAAGGAAACGCTTGCGACCGAGGAAGACAGCTTCAACAAAACTCTGGACCGGGGCCTGCAGCTGTTTGAAAGTACTGCGACCACCGATGGCGTCTTCCCGCCGGAAGAAGCGTTCAAGTTGTACGACACCTACGGCTTCCCGGTCGACTTGACCGCCCTGCTCTGCCGCGAGCGTGGACTGAGCCTGGATGAGGCTGCAGTTGAAGCCTGCATGGAGGAACAGCGCGAACGTGCCCGGGCCGCCCAGAAGAAAACCGTGGTCCGCGCTCTGGACCTGAGCACGGAGGCCGTCACCGAATTCCTGGGATTCGAGAACGACAGCTGTGATGCGACGATCCTCGAAGTCCACCAGCAAGACGAACAAGTCCTGGTCATTACCAACAAAACCGTGTTCTTCACCGAAATGGGCGGTCAGGAAGGCGATACCGGCAGCGCCGAAATCAACGGCAGCACTTACAGTATCGTCGGCGTGCAGAAAATCGGCAACGCCACCGCTCACGTCTTTGAAAACATTCCATGTTCAACGTTTAACGTTCAAGATTCCATCGTCCTCACGATCGACAGAGTGAGACGTGCCCCAATTGAGGCACACCACACCGCCACCCACCTCCTGCACTGGGCACTTCATAAAGTGGTCTCTGCCGACGCCACCCAACAGGGCTCCAGCGTCAGCCCGGAACGGCTCCGCTTCGACTTCAACTCCAAGGCGCTGACACCGGAGCAAATCGCCACGATGGAAGAAAAGGTCAATGCCTGCATCCAGAAAGGGGAAACCGTGTCCTGGACCGAAGTCCCCTACCCCGAAGTCAAGGGGCGCAAAGACATCATGCAGTTCTTCGGCGACAAGTACGGTGACTTGGTCCGTGTCGTACAAATCGGCGGCGAGGCCAAGGCGCTGAACGGCTACTCCATGGAACTTTGCGGGGGTACGCACGTACGCGACACCTCTAATATCGGACTGTTCAAGATCAAGTCCGAAGGGGCCATTGCCGCCGGGGTACGCCGTATCGAAGCGGTCTGCGGCGAAGCGGCCTGGCAATACATCCAGGAAGTCTCAACCACCCTGTCCGACGAGATCCGCCACAGCCGTGAAAAACTCCATACAAGCAACCAGGAACTCGAGGCGCTGGGCGCCGAAGCAATTGTCGTGCACGAGATGCCGAACTACCTGATGTCGGCCATCTCCCAGCGCGGCGACATCGCCGAAATCAACTCCCTGGCCGCGAAACTGTACCACCACCGCGACGAACTCAAGCAAGCCTGCGTGGATGCCGACAAGGCGCTCAAGAAAGCCCAGTCCGCCAACGCATCCAAGCTCGCAGCGGCTTTACTCGACTCGGCCAAGGATATCGACGGCGGACTCAAACTGCTGGTCGCGAAGGTCGACGCCCCCGGACCGAACGAACTCCGCGAGATGGCCAACCAACTCTGCGGCGACCTCGGCAACAGCCTCGTCGTACTCGGCGCGGAATTCGGCGACAAGGTAAGCGTCTGCGCCAGCAGTTCCCAAGCGGCCGTCGCCGCCGGGCACAAAGCCGGCGATATCATCCGCGAGCTGACAGGGAAGCTCGGCGGCAAGGGAGGCGGCAAGCCGACTTTTGCCATGGGCGGCGCCCCCAACAACGGCGAACTGGAGTCGGTGCTGTCCGCCTTCACACTCTAGGCAGTCCCCTTTTTTTGGTTCATCGTGAATGGCACGGACTTAAGGCAATGATCCGTAGTGGCGACTTCAGTCGCCAGCAAGTCGACGCACCTGCAGTACGTAATATGGCAGCTAAAGCAGCCACTACCGCCCAAAGCCTCGATAGGCCCAAATATTCAATTCGCCTCATTCAGTCCGTGCTATTCTGGTTCATCGTCGATTTGCGGGTAAGTACGGCATTCCCCTGTACCCGGACCCCTCCGTCTGCGACAAGCGCAGACACCTCCCCTTGACAAGAGGAGGAGCTTTTAATTTGAATCCAAGCGCGCAGTGACTCCAATGCGCGCTTGGATTCAACTAGCCGGTCTTTACAGCGACAATATAACCGATCCGATCAGGGCGGGATCCGCCTTTGCCAAAGGCACCGGCGTGACTGGCTACCCTGACTCCGTTCGTACAACACTGCGCTTTCGGTAAAGCCTGCTCAAAGCGCGACATCACAACGGAGCTAGGGCGTCTCGCCTTAGTTGAATCTCCATTTCAATGCCATCGCATCAGGGCGGGACGCCCTGACTCCGTTCGTACAACACTGCGCTTTGGGTAAAGCCTGCTCAAAGCGCGACATCACAACGGAGCTAGGGCGTCTCGCCCTAGTTGAATCTCCATTTCAATGCCATCGCATCAGGGCGTCCCGCCCTGACTCCGTTGAACGACCGATCGCCTATGCCACCTCATGCCACCTGCAGGTGAATCTCGTCCTCGACCTGGGGCCGCTTGCCCATCGGGAGGCGCGCGCTCAACCGACGAGCGGCCGAGGAATAGTACAAGGCCTGAGGCAATTCCTCAATGATCCGCATCCAGGTCTCTTCGATCAGCGAGTGCAAGTCGTACCGGTCCGGCTCGCCGAATTCCCGGTAGGTCCGGATCAAGGTCGACGCAAAGATCAGATCCCTCAAACCGCAGGCCAAGTCCCGGGACACATGAATCTTATGCTCCGTCAAGGTAACATGCAGCATGTCGTCATAACGCTCATCCCAAACAAAGGCCACCAAGGTCCCGGCACAGGCGCTGCAAATTTGCCCGAGACGATCCACCGGCAAGCTTTGCACCATACGGGTCGATTTTCGTTCGATCTGAATGAGCAGGGGTAATACATCACTCAAGCCAGAACGGTAAGCCAAAGGCGCATTCATTTCAAAACGCACCCGATCAAATCCACTTTCTCCAAGATAATTTACCATAAGTCCCCCTTCGGATACGTACCATAAGAACTCGTTAGCAGATGCCAAAACGGACTTATTCACATTACACGTTATAATACCTACTGGACCATGCCCTGACCGCCATAAGCCCTCCTTCAGGAATGCCGGCGGAATGAGACATTCAGACACGAAAAAGGCCGCCGGATCTCCCGGCGGCCTCAGTTTCACTTGAAGCAAATTCCTTAAGATACCGCCTCTTGGAAAAGGTGCACATCCCGCTGAGGAAAAGGAATGCTAATACCCTCGGCGTCAAAGGTCTCCTTAACCTTCTGAGTAAAGTCGAATTTGACGGCCCAGTAGTCCGCGGCGTTCACCCAGGGACGCACGACAAAGTCGACGCTGCTGTCCCCCAGATTGGAAACAGCGACCTGAACGGCGGGCTCCTTCAGCACACGCTCATCCGCCTCGAGGATATCGAGAATGATCTGCTTGGCCTTCTTGAGGTCGTCCCCATAGCTGACCCCCACCACCATATCGCAGCGGCGCGTCGGATGTGCGGAGAAATTCGTGATCGAGCCGCCCATGACCTGAGCGTTCGGAAGAATGATCTTGATGTTGTCCGGCGTCTTCAGCTCGGTCGTCAGCAGGCCGACTTCCACCACGATACCGGCTTCACCACCCGCCTTGACGAAGTTCCCCGCCTTGAAGGGCTTGAAGAGAATGAGGAGCACACCCGAAGCGAAATTGGAGAGCGAACCTTGCAAGGCCAGACCAATGGCCAAACCGGCAGCGGCAATGACCGCGGCGAAGGAAGTCGTTTCCACGCCAAGCTTACCGATCGCGGCGATAGCGACAAAAACGACAATCGCACCATACAATAGGTTGGCGAAAAAACCGATCAAAGTCGGTTCGACTTCCTTCTTTTCAAGGATCGTAGTGAAGAGGCCCTTCACTTTTTTCGCAATCCACATACCGATAACAAGTATGAGAAGTGCGGCAATAACGCGCAGTCCCCAGTTCGCGAGTGAGGCAGCGATCGTATCCACAACAGTTGATTGGTCTTCCATGTGATTATTCAGTTAGTTGGTTCATAGTTCAGGCCCACCTGAGTAGCAATCAGTATGCACAAAGACGAAGAATTGTAAATAAAACCGTTTGAATATCCTCATGCCATTCAAGGAGTTGAGGCGATGCATCACCGAACTGCGCGACATCACAACGGAGCTAGGGCGTCTCGCCCTAGTTGAGCGTCCATGGCAACACGATCGCATCAGGGCGGGACGCCCTGACTCCGTTCGTACAACACTGCGCTTTGGGTAAAGCCTGCTCAAAGCGCGACATCACAACGGAGCTAGGGCGTCTCGCCCTAGTTGAGCGTCCATGGCAACACGATCGCATCAGGGCGAGACGCCCTGACTCCGTTACTAAACCTTGCCCGGTACAAAGCAGTACACCCAAACGGAGCTAGGGCGTCTCGCCCTAGTTGAGTTCCATGGCAACACGATCGCATCAGGGCGGGACGCCCTGACTCCGTTACTAAACCTTGCCCGCCACAAAGCAGTACACCAAAACGGAGCTAGGGCGTCTCGCCCTAGTTAAATTCCATGGCAACACGATCGCATCAGGGCGGGATCCGCCTTTGCCAAAGGCACCGGCGTGACTGGCTACCCTGACTCCGTTCGAAACGCTTACAGACAAAACGGCCCGGAACTGAAGCAATTCCGGGCCGTTGATAAAAAATACGACTTCGCTTAGAGCGGATGCGCCATGAAATTCACGCGACGCGTGAATATATCGCCGTACTCGCGGACGACTGCCTCCGTTTGCTCCGCCTGGGATCCAGTATAGCCAGTACCTGCCCGGTTATCTGCAATGTTCTTCATGATTTCAAGACCTTCATCTGAAACAATAGTTAGGATAATGTCTGCATACAAAATAGGCGTCGTGCTACCATTCAGACCACCATACGCGTAATCAGTCGTAACTTCCATTAATGAATTGGCATTGCACGCAGTGGGCGGCGTCACTCCATCGTCCTCATACAAGAGAACCTTGAACTCAACAATATTGCCAGCCAAGTAATTTTCATCATTAGTGACATTTGCTTCATCCCATACGCCTCCGGTTAAGGATTCTTGTGGGGAAGATGAATCAGATGTAGACCCCATAAGGCTCTCGAAAGTATACTTAGGATCAGCAATATAGCGATATAAAGCATAAACATTTTCCCCGCCTGGATATGATTCTTTGAAAGAAAGCCGGTAAGCGATCGCACAAATATCCCCCGGGATCTCATTACCCGAAGTATCCTTTTTAGGGCGATCTAAAGCAGGTGCGAAAAGCTTTAACGCCACTGTTTGGTTTGTGTAATAACCTCCCGGATCCTCTGGTGCCTCGATCCGCAACCATTGCTGACCGTTATTGCGCATGACAACGGTCTCCAAATCCTGAGTGATCAAGTCCATTGCAATTCGAGCTTCGGCATTGGCCGAAAGTTTTCCGGATGCGCGGTTCCAAACCTTGAGGACATCGCCGGTGATCTTAATAACCAAACCAACCATGATCACCATGATCACTGTGGCCACCAGAATCTCGATCAGAGTAAAGGCGTGCCGGGTGGAATGTGACTGGATCTTATTTTTCATGGGGATAAAGCTTCAAGCGTTAGCGCACAATTGCAGCATTATAGGTAAATATCGGCTCTTCGGATGCCCAAGCAGACAAGCTGTTCATAACCGGCAGATTGCCACCTACCGCAGCCATATCCTTTTCGCGCGCAAAGATACGCACCTCCATGGCAAAGAAGCCTTCGTCGTAATCAGCAAGGTCATGCTCAAGCAGATAAACCCCATCGCTGTTCCTCGACGTGGGATCTGTAAGATGCTGATCTGGAGTAACCGGTGACGCGGTTAAAATAATACGATAAATCGGTCCGGCCGCATCGGCAAAGCTAGAGGTCTGCAACAGAGAGTTGGTACCGACCGTTCCATTCGCCGCCTCACTGAAGCCGATTTGCAGATCCACTGCCGTATTGTTTGTATTGTAGGCACGGAACACATATATCTCCGCGTAATCGTTATTTTTTACCAAGTTGTAGATCGCGTCGAATTTCGAGGCATCTTTCGCGATATCCGGCGAACTATGCAGGAACGCGTTTAGGGTATTCACAACTGATGAAACCTCATCAGTTGCCTCCACTTCATCGACATTCTTCAGCGTGGGTCCCAACAAACCAACTAGGGCTAAAATCGTGACAAGAAAAATACCCAAAGCCAAGACCACTTCAATCAAGCTGAAGCCCTGCCGGGTGTTTAGGAATTTGGGGTGTGTATTCATCGTAAAATCCTTCTAATCCTCAAATATTTGCCGGATCTGTCACCATAGTAGTGGTACCCACACGTCGGAAAATTAAAGCCGACTTCAAATTCTCCAGTTCTGGGTCGTCAAATACAACATCAAGATTGCCACTAGAATCAGGCTTAAAAACACCAGCACGAATTACCAACCAAGAATTCTCAAAGTCCGTCTGGGAAGTTGACATTGTCCCATTACTTTCAAATTCGTAGTAGTAGTAGCTAGGACCAGAACCAGCCGACTGAGGTGATTGAAGTGGATATTCCAATTGCATTGTTGGAATTGAATTAGAGCCATTCCCTAATCGACTTAGGCCAGCATCAAAATAGATACCTTCAGGCAAATAGGTGCCCTGATTAGCAGCAATCCAACTGTCACCGGTAGTATCTTCCGGATCCTGATAAACAATCCCGAAGAAGCGAAGATATTTATCATCCTCACGATCTGATCCTGTATCCGCATAGATAATAAGCCGGGCCTTCTCGTGTTTAAGCAATGCCTGTCCGCGCACGCCCTGAGCCAAGCCTGACAGAATCCGTTGAGACGATCGCAAGGCAGCCCCCTGGCCTCCACCAGTTCCCATAATAATAATAGAGGAGGCAATCACGATAATCGTGATCACTACCAGCAACTCAATCAGAGTAAAACCAGACGCTTGCTTTTTCTGTCTCATACTTTGCCGCCTACTTTATTAGTCGTAAAGGGAATAGCCCGGAGCACCCAGAACATCATCCTTTGTGGTGTATGCCGTCACTGGAGCCTTCAATGTCTTTGTGTTGCTAGAAGTACTATCTGGGTCCGAGGGGACGGTAACCTGACCATCGCCATCACCGTCAATAACGATGAAGATCTGAGTATTATTAAAACGATCCGCGATTAGATCCTCATCAATCTCATCGTCATCATCTAAGTAATACTCTGACTCTGCGAAACTATGAAAAGCAATACTTCTACGGTTTCCTCCGGTTTGAACAACTGTTCCACCAGAATTCCGACCAGAGAGCGTTTCCTGAAAATCATCCTCCAACGAATTGACGTTTGCACCTGAAGCAGCCTGGGCATCAGCGAATGGATAAAACTTGTATTCGCTCTTAAATAGCTGAATGGCGTTTACGTAACCAGATAACTGCGACTTCGAGGCCGCGATATTCGCCTGCTTCTTGACTGCACCGACAGCGGGGATGAGAATTCCAGCGAGAATGCCGATAATCGCAATCACCATTAAAAGTTCGATCAGGGTAAAGCCCTTTTGTTTAATTTTATCCTGCATGATTATTCTCCAGCGTAAATGTTATCGATATTATTAGCCTTCTTGCGCAGATCATTATCAATCAAACCTCTGTCATCAACAGCCTGATCATTACCGTCTGGCCCAGTGGAATAGAGGACATAGCCGAAATTATCCCAATTATCAGCAGCGGATTCTTTGTAACGATAAACGTAAGGATTTCCCCAAGGATCGACGAAACGAAACCCAGTAGGTGCATCACCCGGCGAACTCGGCAAATTATTGGCAGAAGAATTCATTGTAACTTTAGTTAGGTCAATGAACGCATTGGGCCCAGATGACGGCACCTCATCCTCATTTTTCACTCGGAACTTCACCGTACTCGATGAGGTATCAAACTTCATAAAGCCTGACAAAGCCAACAAGAGCCGTTCTCCGTTGTCGTCGACATTTCCAGGGTTGCCAGCGGCCCATGGGTAGTCTCCATTGCGCAATTTGAATTGCTCTAGCGCTGATTGAATGACCATCAGTTCGGCTTTGGCCTTGGCACGGGCCTGTGCGTTTTGAACGCCGCGCGTGATACCGAAGGTAATACCAGCCAGAACCAATATAATCGCAACCACCGTAAGGAGTTCGATCAGGGTAAAACCTGCCTTACGGGTGTCAGGGGAGAAGGATATTTTTGAGTGACTCGGGGAAATAGACATGGCTTTAATTCTGCAGGCGATAGCACCAGCAAGGTTTAAGACTCTTATGCAGGCAGCTGCCTGTCAACGTCATTGGTTAGGATGTTTACTCCAGAATTGGCCGAAAGCCATCTAAAAATTCCGTCAAATTGTAAGGTGGTGGGTTGCGGGACGAAAATCGCCCAAAGACACAGAGTCGACTACCTTCAATTCGACACAATCAAAACGCCTGAAGTTTCATTCAACTGTAAATCATTGTGCTGAAAACACATATGTATGCCAGATTAAACGATATCCCCAGTTTAAAAGGGACATAATACCGGGACTGTGACAGGCCTTTGGAATCACAGTATATGAGGTTTTTTAAAAATCGCCCCGCTGCGCCGCCGTTCCGCGATGACGTCCACCTCATCGTCCTGCATGGGCACTGGGTCGCTGGTCGCCGGGTCGATCTTCCATTGGGCCGGTTTCAAGTCATGATCGACGGCCACCCGGTAATCGAAGACAAAACAGTCCCCTTCCCAGAGGCTTTGCGCTTTCGGCATGAGTTCCAAATAGCGCAGGATGCCGCCCTTTAAATGATAGACCTCCTGGAAGCCTTGCTGCTTCAGGTAGGCGGTGGAGCGTTCACAACGGATCCCCCCGGTGCAGTACATGGCGATTTTCTTGTTCTTGTGCGCGGCCAGATGGGCGTCCACGAATTTGGCAAACTCCGTAAAGTCAGAGGTTTCCGGGTTAATGGCCCCCTGAAAACGCCCCACCCTGACTTCGTAGTCGTTGCGTGTGTCGATCGTGATCACATCCGGATCCCGGATGAGTTCGTTCCACTCTTCCGGCTCCAGATAGGTGCCCACTTCATCCCTCGGATCCGCGCCGCTTTGCCGGAAAGTCACGATTTCCGGCTTTTTCTTCACTTTAAACTTCGGAAAGGGGCAGAAATCCGCAGTGGAATACTTCACCTCCATGGCGGCCAGGCGAGGATCCGACTTCAACAGGGCAATGGTCGAATCAATGGCCTCAACCGACCCGGCACAGGTGGAATTGACGCCCTCATGGGCCAAGATAATCGTACCGCGCAAGCCGACCTTCAGGCCGTGGTCGACCAGACGGTCGGCCCAGGCATCACGGTCGGGCAAATCGGTAAAATGGTAGAAGGCGGCGATTTTCCAGGTTTCCGGCATGTATAGAGGTGCTTGAGAGTTGCCAGAAGGCCTCACAACTTGTCAACTTCAGATCCGGGGCAGTTTCCAGCCCCGACACACAGCTATCCATATGTCTAACGAAGTCTCGCCGATACTATCTCCCAGCCAGAAGCGGATCGTCGCTGCCGGTGCAACCGCTCTGGCAACCGTTTTCCTCCTCGCGACCTTTTTCTATCTTTTCGTGCTCCTGCGACATTTCGTGGGCACCTTTAAGGAGGTCTTGCTACCGTTGGCGATCGCCGCGATTCTCGCCACCCTACTTCGCCCCATCACCACCTTTGTGGAAACCCGGACACGGCTGAACCGCGTACAGGGCATCGTCCTGCTCTACCTGCTGGTCATCCTCGTACTCGGGGTCGCCGCGGCCTTTGCGCTGCCGGCCATCTTCGATCAGGGGACCGGCTTCCTGAAAGCCCTGCCGCACATGATCCAGAACCTCATGAGCTGGGTCCAGGACAAGGCTCCGGCAATCTGGACCTGGCTTCAGGGCATTCTGGGCGAACCGCCCGACGAATATGTCAAATCCGTCTTTGAGAACAATACCGAGCTCATCCGCAACTCACTGGAGCGGGTACGCGAGTCCATGGGCACCCTGGCGGGGATGGTCGGTTCGATCTTTGGCAAAGTCGCGGCCTACTCGATCATTCCGATCTACCTGTTCTTCATCCTCAACAGTGACCGCGATGTCTGGCGTGATCTCGACAAGCAGCTGAATTTCCTGCCGAAAAACCGGCGCGACGACCTGCTTTTCCTGGCCCGCGAATTCAGTGAGATCCTCGTATCCTTCTTCCGGGGACAGATCATCATCGGATTGCTGCTCGGACTTGTACTGGCCATCGGCTTCTTTGTCGTCGGCTTGAAATTTGCCATCCTCATCGGCTTGATTCTGGGACTACTGAATATCATCCCCTACCTCGGCACCATGATCGGCATCATTACAGTGCTGCCCATCGCCTACTTCCAGGAAGACGGAGGCCCGAGCCTGATCGTCGCCTGCGCGGTCGTCTTTGTTATCGGCCAGTTACTGACGGATTACGTCTTCACCCCGAAGGTCATGGGGGGCAAGACCGGGATGGGGCCGATGCTCATCATCTTTTCGGTCTTTTTCTGGGGCACCGCCCTGGGGGGACTGCTCGGTATGATTCTCGCGATCCCGCTGACTGCTTTCTTTCTTGTTTTCTGGCGTCTGGCCCGTGAGAAATACCTGCCGGCCCTCACCGCCAAACACGAGGCAGCCCAAACCACAGCAAACTAGAAGCGACTCTCGTCGCTTCTCTACAAACAAATCAGCCGACGTAGCGAAGGCGCGACAGCGACTTCGACCGAACCGTAAACTTTTCGAGACAACAACCCACGACACAACGACCTAGAAGCGACTCTCGTCGCTTCTCTACAAACAAACAAATCAGCCGACGTAGCGAAGGCGCGGCAGCGACTTCGACCGAACCATTTATCCTATGACAGAAAACACCGCCTTTGCCCGCCCCGACGGACGTGCCGTCGACCAGCTCCGCAAGATCAAATTCGAAACCGGCATCGCGCCCCATGCCTTGGGCTCGGTACTCGTCAGTTTCGGGAATACCCGGGTGATTTGCGCGGCCTCGGTGGACGATCGTGTCCCCGGCTGGATGCGGGCACAGGGCGTCGAAGGTGGCTGGATGACGGCCGAGTATTCAATGCTCCCCTACAGCACGCTGGATCGCAAGACGCGGGACATCAGCCGCGGTAAAGCGGATGGGCGCACCATTGAAATCCAACGACTGATCGGCCGGTCCATGCGCGCCGTCTTCGACCTGAAGAAACTCACGAATAAGACCATCTGGATCGACTGCGATGTCCTCCAAGCCGATGGAGGCACCCGCACCGCCTCCATCACCGGAGCCTATGTCGCCGCGCAGATCGCCGTACAAAAACTGATCGCGGAGGGAAAGCTGTCCGAAAACCCGTTTACGGATTCCGTCGCAGCGATCTCTGTCGGAGTGTTTGAAGCGGTCCCGGTGCTCGACCTGAACTATATAGAGGACAAGGCCGCCAGCGTAGACGCGAATCTCGTGATGACCGGATCGGGCAAATACGTGGAGGTGCAAAGCTCCGGTGAAGAAGCCACCTTCACCCGCGAAGAGCTCGACACCCTGCTGGAGTTGGGCGCCAAGGGCATCCAGGAGCTCACCGCCCTGCAGGCGGAAGCGATTGCGGCGGGGCTGAAGTAGAAGCGACTCTCGTCGCTTCTCTACAAGTTCTAAGCTGTAGCGAAGACGCGAGCGGCGGCTTCGACATGCTACAAAACAAATACCTGCAAAACAAAACACCGTAGCGAAGGCGCGACAGCGACTTCGACATGCTGGATGCAAGAAAAACCAAGATTTAAAGGACGGCTCAAACGACTCGATTCCTCCTTTTATCTGGGCCGGAGCTATGTCCATTGGACCATGGGCATTCAAGGTCGAAAGCTCGGATGGCTCGATGCCGATCATCATGAATCGCTCCGGTTAAACTTATTGCACGCACTCGCCCGATTTCGACTTTGCTGTCCGGTCTACTGCCTGATGCCGGATCACGCACACTTCCTCTTCATTGGAATCGATTCGAAATCCAACCAGCTGGATGCCGTTCGAATGTTTCGCCGTGCATGGAATGATTTGCTGGAGCCCCCAAAAATTAGAGCATCAAGCTTACGACTCGGTATTGCGGGAAGATGACCGCAAGGAGGGAGCATTCACCAAGCTAGTGAGCTACATCCTAAGAAACCCAGTCCGGAAAAATCTGGTTCAAACATGGGCCGAATGGCCATATTCGGGTTGTCTCTTCCCCGGCTATCCAAAACTGGATCCCCGAAAATCCTACTTTTGGGACAATTTCTGGAAAGCCTACCGCGAACAAGGCGAGTAGAAGCGGCTCTCGCCGCTTCTCTACAACTAATCTTCCGTAGCGAAGACGCGACAGCGACTTCGCCCCCCCCTGACGAACCAGCAAATTTTACGGGTTCGCATTATTCAGAGTAGAAGCGGCTCTCGCCACTTCTCTACAACTAATCTTCCGTAGCGAAGACGCGACAGCGACTTCGCCCCCCCCTGACAAGCCAGCAAATTTTACGGGTTCGGATTATTCAGAGTAGAAGCGACTCTCGTCGCTTCTCTACCCTAACAATTGCCTGTAGCGAAGACGCGACAGCGACTTCGACCACCGAGGCTAGCCCAGCAAATAATCCGGGTTCAGCTTCTTGAGCGCTTCCTTGACGAAAAGGCCGTCCTTGCGGATGAGCTCACCGTCGAACCAGATCTCGCCACCGCCGTATTCCGGACGTTGGATCTGGACCATGTCCCAGTGCACCTGTGAGCGGTTGCCGTTGTCACATTCCTCATAGGCTTGGCCCGGAGTAAAGTGGAAGGAGCCGGCGATTTTCTCGTCGAAGAGAATATCACGCATCGGCTCAAGGATGTGCGGGTTGAAACCGATCGCGAACTCGCCGATGTAACGTGCACCCGCATCGGAGTTCAGAATGTCGTTCAAGCGGTCGGGGTTCGTACCATCGGCATAGACGATCTTGCCCTTTTCGAATTTCAGGTGAATACGATCAAAAGAGGTGCCTTGATAGACGGTCGGCGCATTATAAATAATCTCTCCCTCGACGGAATCACGGACCGGGCAGGAAAAGACTTCACCGTCCGGAATGTTATGACGTCCTCCGCAAGCGACCGCACCGATGCCCTTGATGGAGAAGCGCAGATCCGTATTGGGACCTTTCAGCTCCACCTTGTCCGTCGCCTTCATCAAGGCTTCCAGAGCGGCCATTCCCTCGGTCATCCGGGAATAATCCTGAGTGCAGACACGGAAGAAGAATTCCTCGAAACTATCGGTACTCTTCATCGCCTGCTGTGCCATGGCCGGGGTCGGCCAGCGAAGAATGACCCACTTGGTCTTGTTCACCCGGTGGTCGAGCACCGGCTTCATCGCACGCATGACCTGGCTGACCTTCGCGGGATCCACATCGGACATCTCGAAAATATTGTCTGAACCGCGCACGGCGATGTAGGCGTCCATCTTCTGCATCCGGGACAGCTCCCAGGCGCATTGCGCTTCATACTGGTCCGGTTCCACACCCATGACCAACTCGCGACTCACCCGGGCATTCTGCAGATTGACATAAGGCACTGCGCCCCGATCACGGGCGGCCCGAACCAGAGCCACGACCATGGCCTCCGGAATATCAAAAGCATCGATCAGGACGCGTTCGCCCTTTTGCAGGTTAGTGGAAAAGCCGGTCAACACGCCGGCCAGCTTGGAGTAATTCGGATCCATTCCAGATATCGGAATGATTCTTGGCCGAAGGTCAACCGCCGAGACAAGACCGGGTCGAGTCTGAGGCTTTTTTGTCCTTCAGGGAAGGGGCCGCACAGTCGACCTCAGTTTGTTACACCTAAAACCCCTCCGTCTTTCGCCCAGCGAAAGACACCTCCCCTTGAGAAGAGGAGGAACTGTTTCCCACAACCACGTAAAGACACACGCAGCCCCCAACAAAGCTCCTCCCCTGCTCGCAGGGGAGGTGGATCCGCGCAGCGGAGACGGAGGGGGCCACAGCGACAGGACTAAAAACCCTCCGTCTTTCGCCCAGCGAAAGACACCTCCCCTTGAGAAGAGGAGGAGCTGTTTCTCACAACCACGTAAAGACACACGCAGCCCCCAACAAAGCTCCTCCCTTGCTCGCAGGGGAGGTGGATCCGCGCAGCGGAGACGGAGGGGTCCACAGCGACAGGACTAAAAAACCTCCGTCTTTCGCCCAGCGAAAGACACCTCCCCTTGAGAAGAGGAGGAACTGTTTCCCACAACCACGTAAAGACACACGCAGCCCCCAACAAAGCCGTGAAGATACATTTCGGCCCGGAATTCAGAAACCGAGGGCCGACCCGAAAAGATCACTCGAAAAAACACACTCTCTCAGGCGTTCAAGCCCTCGGGCATTTTCGAGAGAGTGTAGATGTCATACCGGTTCCGCTTGCCTTCCAAGACATGGCTGGGCTCCCTTCCCGCCAAGGCCGGCGCGATCCGCGGACGCTTGACCACCACACGATAACGCGCCTTTTCCAAGGCCGCTTCCAGCAAACGGTCCGCATCGGGATCGGAACCGACGAGACGATGAAAGACACGCATCTCTTTCTTGACGAGTGCGCTCTTCCCCCGCTCGGGAAACATCGGATCCAGATAGATGACATCCGGTTGGGCCTCCTCCACCAAGCCATCCAGGTAAGTCAGGGAATCGGCCTCCAGCAGTTGCATCCGCCCGAGCACTTCCGCCACCGAGGCATCCTGTCTGGCACGGTGCAATCCGTCCTCCAACATGGCCCGTACCGCCGGCACCCGTTCGATCATCTGCACCGCGCAGCCCAAACTCGCCAGCACAAAGGCATCTCCGCCCAAGCCGGCAGTGGCATCCAGCACACGGGGAAAGACCTTGGGCCGAAGACCGACCGCCTTGGCAATCATCTGACTGCGACCGCCCCCATGTAAACGCCGGTAGGCAACTTCTGCGGCGAGAAAATCAACCCGGACTGCAAGCCCCTCCGCATCGGTGGTTTGCAGGCGCAAGCCGGCACCGTCCAGGATAAAGACGAGACTGTCCGGACTCACGACATCCAAGGACAACAGAAACTGCTTGAGCTGCTTCGGCTTTGCGCCCGCCTGCAGCGTGCCATCAATGCAAGGGATGGCAAATTGCACGGCGAAACGCTCTGCCTCGGAGGCACAGTCTGCATTCAGGTACACGATGGCGGCAACATCCACAGGACAAAGTGAGTCGGGATTCTCAAGCGGCAGCAATTCGAATGTTCCCACAAGCTAAAATCCGACTTCCATTCTGCGGGAGAACGCCGGCAAAAATGTTGCGGATGCCGATGGATACCCAAATACTTCGCGCATGACCCTCCTGGAAAGCTGGATCCATAATTTCATACCGACCGAAGGATTTGATACGGGCGACCTCTGGCAGTTATTACTGGTCGCGGTCCTCTTGATCCTCACGCAAAAACTGCTGGGCCGTAAGCCGGAATCCGATCCGGACGCCCCCTATGGCCTGTCCGTCTGGCTGCCCGAACATTACAGCTATATCGCTTTCTGGCTGGTCCTGCTGGTGATCAATATCACCTTACACCTGACCACAGAGATCCACCCCCAGGTCCTGAATCTATTCTGTGGCCTCGGCGGCACATGGATGCTGGTCGGCTCCTCCGCCAGTTGCCTGCGTAAGCGCTTCTGGTCGAAATCCATCTCCCTGATCGTCTACAGCGTCTCGATCATCCTGCTTTTCCTGAAGGTGTGGGAGGATTTCACCATCGTGACCGACTTCACGTTTAACATCGGTGCCCTCAAGCTTTCGCTCTGGGGCATTGTAACGGGAATCGCGGCATTCGCCATCACACTCTGGATCAGCCTGGCAATCGCACAGATTGCGGAGGTGCAGATACAGAAGGTGCCACGGCTGAGCCCCTCCCTGAAGGTGCTCCTGGTCAAGATCATGCGGATCGTCTTCATCGTGTTGGCCGCCTTCATCGCAGTCAGCTCGATGGGGATCGACCTCTCGGCCCTGACCGTCCTCGGTGGCGCGGTCGGCCTGGGGCTGGGCTTCGGCTTGCAGAAGGTCGTCTCCAACTTTGTCAGCGGCATCATCCTGCTGACCGATAACTCGATCAAGCCCGGCGATGTAATCGAAATCGACGGCACCTATGGCTGGATCAACAACCTGCGCGCCCGCTACGCCTCGGTCATTACACGCGATGGGACCGAGCACCTGATTCCGAACGAGGACTTGATCACACAACACGTGGTCAACTGGTCCTTCACCGACAACCTGGTCCGTCTGCGAGTCCCCATCGGGGTCTCCTACAAGGAGGATCCGCACCAATGCATCCAGTTGGTCCTGGAGGCGGCCCAAAGCATCGAACGCGTCCTGCGCACCCCACCCCCGGTCTGCCTGCTAAGGGGCTTCGGTGACAGTTCGATCGATCTGGAACTGCGCTTCTGGATCTCCGATCCGGCCAACGGCGTCGGCAATGTAAAAAGCCAGGTCCTCCTGAAAGTCTGGGATGCCTTCAAGGAGCACAAGATCGAGATTCCCTTCCCGCAGCGCGACCTCCACATCCGCTCCAGCGAAGTGGTCCCGGTGGCCAGAACGGAAATGTCCCAGGCGGACGCGGACGATTAACGGCCCAGCAGGTCGCCGAAGATTCCGTCGCCCGGAAACAGGCGCCATCGCCCCCAACGGTAGCGGGTGTGCTCGCCCTTGAGACAGACCGCCGACAGGTCGGATTCAGTCCAGTCCGACCGGCGACGCTTCGCTCGTTTCCCCGCCATCGCACGGTAAGCCGCATCCATCGCGTCGGCGAGTGTCTCGATGGTTGCATGTGTCCGCACCCAATCGCAGGCCTGTTCCGCCAAGTCCGGATCATAGGCCTGGATCCGCTCCATCAGGCCTTCGACGGCGACCGGGTCCGTCAAGGCTTCACGTCCGAAATTCCGCAGCCGCTGTGCCTCGATATTTTCCGGAGTAATCACCGGCCCCAAGCCGGAATCCCCCACGTTCACGACAAACGCACCCGTCGCCATCGATTCCAGCGCACATCGTGCTTTGGCAAAAACGATATCGTAGCGATCGAGGCAGTCCGCCGGGTTTTCGAGAAAATTCCCGAGAAAGCGGCCCGCTTCATCAAAGGCCAGGCCGACCCGCGAGCAAGCCTCCCGGATCATCTCAAAATGCGCGTCACTCGTGATCGATCCGGAAAAAATGAGGGCTCGCACCGGCTGCTTCCGGAAGATCTTGCGGCGTTTGAAGACGTCGAGGCAGACCCCGTTCTGAAGTATGTAGACCTCCCCCGGCTCCAAGCCGGCGACCTGGGCCGCCCGCTTTGCGGTCAGGCGGTCGACCCCACCGTAGGCATCGGTCAAGCGGGCAGGAGTCGGCTCGTCCTTGGGGGAGAGCCCATCATGGCAGATGTACAGTAAGGGAGCCTGCGGAAAGAAATAAGCCGCACGGAGGGCCGGTCCGGTATGTTGTCCATGAATCAGTTCCGGTGGCTGGCGAATCGAGGCGAGATCATCCGTGACCGTGAAGCCGGCTTGCCTCAAGGACTCGGCAGCCTCACCCAGCCGTGGCGAATAGAAGAAGCAATCATGTCCGCGGTCCCGAAGGAGGCCGGAGAGTTCGACCAGATAGCGCTCGGTGCCCGAGCGCCGCATCAGCCCGATATTGGTGATCAAGACCCTCATGCTTCGTCCAATTGAAGAAACGCATCGCGAAGCTTTCCGGCGAAGGGTTTCACGTGGGTCTCAAATAAAATAAGCTCCCGGTACTTCCCCTCCGCCACCCGCTTGCGGCCATACTCCTCATAATAAATCGGAGCTTCGGGTGCGACAATGGCCGGCGATGCATCGGGGACACGGGAGAGCACCTCCACGCGGAAGGCCGCCTCACCGGCACGGGCAATGGCCATCTCCACCTCGTCCTTCAGTTCCGGATAGTTCACCGCCGCCTTAAGTTTGCGCTGAAACGCGGCGTCATCGAGATGAATGACGCAATCGTCCGGTCCCGCCTGCTGGAGGGCCTCCGCCGGACTATCAACCAGGTTAAAGGCAAAATTGAAGACCTTCCAAGCATTCCGCCGCAGACGCTCGCAGATCATATTAATCATGTAGCGCATGATATCGTGGGCGGTGTTATAGCCCTCCAGACCGTCGCCCACCACAATGAGCTCCCCGGGCGCCTGTCCGAGGGAAATCGCATCATAGATCCGCTTCATGAGTTTGAGCAGGCGTTCCGTTTGCCCACTGAGCAGATCCTCGTAGAAAGCGGCGTCTTTGAGACCACCGAACACAGCTCCCGGAGTGCCCCCCGCAGCCCGCACCACCTTGCCGGTCGATTCGATCCGCCCCTCCGACAAGGAGCCGGATCCGTCCGTTAAAACATGGACAATCGGCCGATTGCGCGCCATCCACTCATAAGCCCTCAGCTCATGGCCCGGATGACCCAAAATCATAATTGGTTGCATACAAGTATGCTATGCACTGTATCACCATAATTTAAAGCACAATGGCGACTGCAAAAAAAATACGTCTTGATGAACTTCTGGTGGCCCAGGGCCTGGCTGACTCACGCTCGCAAGCCAAGGCCCTGATTCTGGCCGGCAAGGTACTGCTGGGCACCGAGCGGGTGGACAAGCCGGGACGCACCCTGCCAGCCGACAGCGTGCTCACGGTGGAGCAACCTCCTCGCTTTGTCAGCCGTGGCGGCGAAAAACTGGAAGGCTTTCTGGAGCAGTTCGGCATCTCTGTCGAAGGCTGCCACATTCTGGACGTGGGTGCCTCCACCGGCGGCTTCACCGATTGCTGCCTACAGCGCGGGGCGGTCAGCGCCACCTGTGTCGACGTCGGGCGTGCGCAGATGCACAACAAGCTCATCCAGGACGAGCGAGTGACCAACATGGAGAAGACCAACGCCAGGCACCTGCAGCCCGGAGACCTTCCCCGTGACACCTACCCACGCATCGTCATGGACCTGTCTTTCATCTCGCTGACCAAGGTACTGCCCGCGGTCTGGCAGTTCATCGAACCCGGCGGCATCCTGATCGCCCTGGTCAAGCCCCAGTTCGAAGCCCGCAAGGCGGAAGTCGATGCCGGCAAGGGCATCATCCGCGATCCCGACATCCACCAGCGCGTGCTGGCCGAAGTCACCGATTTCGCGCTAGCGGAGCTGGATGGTTCCGAATTGGTCGGCACGATTCCCTCCCCAATCAAGGGCACCGACGGCAACACCGAGTTTTTAATCGGGCTGAAGCGGACGTAAACGTGCCCGCCCCGGCCCCCTCGTCCAAGGCATGATTTAGAAAAACGTAGTCGACCCGCTTGAGCCGGTCGACCGCAACTGCAAGAGCTGCCACCTCTCCGAAACGGTCGCACGGCTCAATCAGTGCGACGACGAAATACGCCGAATACCGAAATTCGTTTGCACCCTCCCCGCCCCTGACTTCTCATTCCCCTTTTTCGACCACGGACCCAGACCATGCACCCAGACTTCGCTCCCATCGATTTCAAAGCCGAGCTCAACGACGAGCAATACGCCGCCGTGACCGCCGATCCGGGACCGGCTCTGGTATTGGCAGGTGCCGGATCGGGCAAGACCCGCACCCTGACCTACCGTGTGGCCTACCTGCTCCATACTGGGATCCAACCCTATGAAATCCTGTTGCTGACCTTCACAAACAAGGCGGCCCGCGAGATGTTGGAACGCGTGGAGGAATTGACCGGCATCGCCCGCCACCAGCTCTGGGGCGGCACCTTTCACAGTATCGCACAGCGCATTCTCCGCATTCACGGGGAAAAAATCGGACTGAAGCGCCACTATACCATCCTCGACGAAGGCGAAGCCGAAAGCCTGCTCAAAAATGCGATCCAGGCGGTCGACCCAAAGTTCATCAAGGGGAAAAACAACCCGAAGCCGAAGGTCGTGGCCAACATGATCAGCTACGCCCGCAACACCTGCAAGGGCGTCTACGAGGAAGCGGACGAGCACTTCCCTTTCATCGACGGGATGGCGCAAAAGATCGAAGACTTCCACAAGACCTACCAGAAAATGAAACTGGAGCAGCAAGTCGTGGACTATGACGACCTGCTCGAGTTACTGCTCAAGCTACTGAAACAGGAACCGGAAATTGCCGCCCAATACCAGGAGCGCTTCAAACATATCCTGGTCGACGAGTTCCAGGACACCAACCGCCTGCAATCCGAGATCGTGGATTGCTTCGGCGCCCATCACCAGATCATGGCCGTGGGCGACGACGCCCAGTGCATCTACACCTGGCGCGGGGCGGACTTCGACAATATCATGCGCTTCAACGAACGCCACGAGGGCGCGGAAGTCCACAAGATCGAAACGAACTACCGGAGCAGCCCCGAGATCCTGGACTTTGCCAACGCGGTCCTCGGCAACCAACCGGCCGGCCTCGGCTACGCCAAGGAGCTCCGCGCGGTGAAGCCCTCCGGCGAAAAGCCCTACTTCATTCCCGTGATGGACGCACGCGGACAGGCCAGCTTCATCCTGCAGCGAATCCAGGGGCTGGTCGATGAAGGCCGCAACCTCTCGGACATCGCCATTCTCTACCGCGCCCACTACCAGGCGATGGACCTCCAAATGGAACTCACACGCCGCAATATTGATTACCAGATCACCAGCGGTGTCCGTTTCTTTGAGCAGGCCCACGTCAAAGACTTTACCGCCCAGTTGCGCTTCGCTTCGAATCCGGCCGACGTCTCCGCCTTTGCCCGCTTTGCCTGCCTGCTGCCCAAGGTGGGCCCGAAAACCGCGGAGCGACTCCACAAGCTGACCAAGCAACTCGCCGAGAAACAGCAAAAGAACTTCTGTGACCTGCTCGGTGCGCCTGAAATCCTGAAAAAGGTACCGGCGGATGCCCAGGAGGAATGGCCCTCCCTGGCGGAAACGATCCGCGAGCTCTCCATCGCGATCTCCAGCGACGCGCCCAAGGCGGTGGTCCAACTCGCCCTCGACGGATGGTACGGCAGCTATATCCGTGAAATTTATCCGAACTGGATGGAGCGTGAAGATGACCTGCAGAGCCTGGTCAGTTTCGCCAGCCGCTATGAGACGATGGCAGAACTGCTGGCCCAGCTCGTCCTGCTCGCCTCGGAAAGCAATGAACGCAGCCCGGAGGAGATGAAGGACTGCCTGCGTCTGACCACCATCCACCAAGCGAAAGGGCTCGAATTCCCCGTCGTCTTTGTCATTGGTCTGGCCGACGGGCTCTTCCCTCTGAAGCGCACGATTGACGACGGCGACATCGAAGAGGAGCGACGACTGTTCTACGTCGCCGCCACCCGCGCGATGGAGGAACTCTATCTGAGCTACCCGATGCTGAACCAGCAGGGCAATAACGTCATGCGTCTGAATCCGAGCCGCTTCGTGCAGGAAATCGATTCCAGCCGCTACCAGACGCTACGGGTGGCGCCATCACGAAGTTGGTAATACCGCTTCAGTCCTGCGGTCCGGATCGGGAGTGCGGGATCGTTTTACACCTTCGGTCGACCGGCTTAAGCGGGTCGACTACTACCGAAGGTGCGGCAAGAGCATGAAGACTACGATCATAACAAGCGTCGGGAACAATGCGCTGAGCAACAGCTTAAGAGGCGAAACCCCGCCATCGAAATACTTGCTGAGGATACTTTGACCGGCCGGATTCGGCGCGTTCGCGATCACGGTCAAACCACCACCGGTCACAGCACCAGCCACAACCGCATATTGAAGCGCAAGCGCATGTGCGGTGTCGGCCGCCAGGTGCTGGTCGAATGCCGGCACCTGCGAGGCAAGGAAGGTAATCGCCGCATTGTCGTTAAATGCAGTCAAGCAGGTGGCCCCGAGGAAAAGCGGCACCTCTCCGAGTGCCGAGAGCACCGGAGCAATCCACCACCCCTGAAGCCCCCCATGGGTCACCAAGCCGGCGAGGAAGAAGCCGACTAGAAGCGGCCCCTTCAGGTTAATCGCATACTGATGGTGATCCGTCGCAATCGTGAATGCGATAAAGCAGAGGAAGGAACCGATAAACAGGGCCGGATGGTGCAGCGTAAAGACCGTCCAAGCGAGAAAAACAAGGTGAACCGCAATGATCCAAAACGGTGCCGGTTCTTCTTTCTCTTCCGTCCCTTCTGCCGCCATTTCCGAAGCCTTCGCCGTGAGACTCGCAAAATTCTTACGAAACACAAAGAAGTAAACCAAAGTCGCGATGACAATACCAAGGGCCGCGCGCCAGCCAAAGTGTTCCAGCATGTAGGGCATATTCCACCCCCACTCACCTGCGACCATCAGCACGGGCGGCGCAGCAAAGTGCGTCAAGGTGCCCCCGACGGAAACGTTGACGAATAACAAACCGAGGGTGGCGTATTTGAAAGTCGGCGTCGGGTTGTATTGATAGAATTGGTGGCCGAGCAAAAGGGCCGCAATCGTCATTGCCGCCGGCTCTGTAATAAACGAGCCCAAGAGCGGAGCAATGATCAGGATCGAAAGCCACCAGGCCGCCGGGGTGCGCTTGCCGATGCTGGCCACCGCGCTCAAGGCCCGCTCAGCGAACAGCACAACCGGACGGGAGGAAGCGATCGCCATGATAATCACGACGAAAACCGGTTCCGTGTAGTTGCGGGTATCGATATAGTGCGTGGTAAAATCCCATCCATGAATGAGCGTAATGCAGACCAACAACGGGAATACCCATATGCCAAAAACCGCTTCAACCTCTCCCAGGAAGTGAAACATGGTGGCTTTAAAACTGACCGGATCCTTGTTTCCGACGAACTTGTAGTTCATCGCCTTGATGCGCTCGTTGTGCTCGTGTTCGATTTGATGTGCCTTTTTCAGGATCGGCCCGGCGGCAAAGGTATGCAGGATCGCGCCAAAGAAGAGCAGCGTGGCGATGATGTTCATCGGCTCGGCTTTGGCCCGGACTTTCAAGGTCTCGATCAAGCCGAGGTCTTCATGCGCAATGCCCAATTCTTGGGCCCGTTCCTCCTCCAGATGCGTGTAGGCATCGAGCTCCAACGGAAACACGATATCCGATGCATGGTCACCGCCGCCGGCCGCATGGAGGCTCGGAAGGGTGATTGGCAGGAATGGTAGTAGAAGTAGTAGGAAGAGGCGTAGTTGCTTCATCGATTAGATGTCCTAGCGCATTGTGTGCCGCTTGAAAGAAAAAAAAATCTTTTATAACTCATTCACGGACTTGCATATAGGTCGATCCGTGCAGTTCACCGCGGTCCAGCCAGCCGATCAGATTGTTTGCGGACCGGATCCCCAGTATTAATCCGACACAAAGAACAATTGAGAGAATCGAGAACCCACGCAGACCGACCCTCCGTGACTCACGTGCCGCACGTAAGAATGCCCGCGATTCCACCACCAGCCAGCAGGCACAATAGGCAAAGCTGCCGACCTCTACCGGCCGGTAATAATGCGCGATGTAGTCCCGGAACCACCCGGGATACTCCTTCTTCAGGAGGCTGTAGGTTGCCGGGCTCTGCCAGAAGCCCCAGTACTCCTTGAAGCAGGTCATGAACAGCAACCAGGACAGGCAGCCGAGCAAGAGGAGATAGAGGACGACACGCTGGAACGCTGTGGGCCTGAAGGTCATGGCGAAAGTAAAGCCCCAAAGGCGAAAGACGCAAGCATGGGACGGGGTACCGACTACTCCTCGCCGCCGGCTCCGGCACGCTGCACCGGCACCTCTCCGTCGGGGCGATTCCGGCGAAATTGATAGCGGTTCAGGTCACGCAGGGACATGGTCTCGGCCATTTCGCTGAATCGCGTGGTGTCCTGCAGCATCATCTGGTAGAGACGCTCATCCTTCACTAATTCAGCGGTGGTGGAGGCCTCAATCCCGGCATCCTTGTGCAATTGCGTCATCCGCTCATTCCAGCGCGACAGCTCGGTTTGAAAGGTCTTTTTGTCCTGCAGCTTTTTCTCGAAGACCTTGTGCTCGTTCTGCCCGGTCACGGCGATCGGTGCCTTTTTATTACCGAGCGAGCTGTAGTGCTTTCCCCACTCCTGAAGCGGAAAACTCTTCTGCATCAGGCTGGTATTCTTCTGCTTGCCCCAGTCTTTCTTCTGAATCTTCGAATCGGTCAGCGACTTCGCCCGGCTCTCCTTCAAGCCGTCGAGGGACAGTTGCGGAGCAGCCGGCAGCCAGGTGGATACGGCCAGAAACGCAAGAATGACGAGAAAAACTAGGGCAACACGGTCTCTCATTTGGGGTCGCACATGCAAATCAGCACTTCTGCAGACGTCAAGTGCGAAGCCTGCCTAGAGCCGTCTCTTCGATGCTTTGTGGCGTTGACGCCCCCGAAGTCAGGCTTCTAAATCCGCCGTTTCTAAAAATGGCAACTCCAAGCAAAGATTACGACTTTTCCGCAATTGAACCGAAGTGGCAGGACTTCTGGGCCGCAAAAGGCACCTATGAGGCCAAGGACTTCGAGGACAAACCGACCTTCTACGTCCTCGACATGTTTCCCTACCCCTCCGGAGCCGGCCTGCACATCGGGCACCCCGAAGGCTACACCGCGAGTGATGCGTTGAAACGCTTCAAGAAGGCACAGGGCTTCAATGTGCTCCACCCGATGGGCTGGGACGCCTTCGGACTGCCGACCGAGCAGTATGCGATCAAAACCGGCACCCACCCGCGGATCACCACCGCCCAAAACGTGGCGAGGTTCAAGGAGCAGCTCAAGCAACTCGGCTTCGCCTACGACTGGGAGCGAGAAGTCAACACCACCGATCCAGGCTATTTCAAGTGGACCCAGTGGATTTTCCAGCAGCTCTTCAAGAAAGGCCTCGCTTACGTCGACGAGAAGCCGGTCTGGTTCTGTCCGGACCTCGGCACCGTGCTCGCCAACGAGGAAGTCCTCAACACGCCCGAAGGCCCCCGCTCCGAACGCGGCAATTTCCCGGTTGAACGCCGCCCCATCCGCCAATGGGTCCTGCGTATCACCGAATATGCGGAACGGCTGATCGCCGGCCTCAAGGATCTCGACTGGCCCGACTCGACCAAGCGCCTTCAGGAGAACTGGATCGGCCGCTCCGAAGGCGGCGAGATCACCTTCGATGTCAGCGGCCACGACGCGCAACTGACCGTCTTCACCACCCGCCCCGACACGCTCTACGGCGCCACCTACATGGTCATCGCACCGGAACACCCGCTGGTCGGCAGCATCACCACAGCCGGGCAAAAGGCTGCGGTCGACGCCTACGTGCAGAAGGCCAAGAGCAAGTCGGACCTGGAACGTGCTGAGCTGAGCAAGGAAAAGACGGGCGTCTGGACCGGTGCCACCGCGGTCAATCCGGTCAATGGCAAGGAAATCCCCATCTGGGTGGCCGACTACGTCCTCATGACCTACGGCACCGGCGCGATTATGGCCGTGCCCGCCCACGACGAGCGGGACTTCGAGTTCGCCAAGGAATTCGGCTTGGAGATCATCCAGGTCATCGACGACAACGGCGACGGCAATAAGGACGAAGCAGGCGCCCTGACAGAAGCCTACACCGGCCCGGGACTGCTAATCAACTCCGGCGAGCAGAGCGGGAAAGACTCTGAATCCGCCAAGAACGCGGTGATCGGGCAGCTCGCGGCGGACGGACGCGGCCAAGCCACCGTCAATTTCAAACTCCGCGACTGGCTCTTTTCCCGTCAGCGTTACTGGGGCGAGCCCTTCCCCGTACTCTGGGTTACCGAATCCGACTACGCAGGTTTCGACGACAGCCTAAAGTCGGTCGAGCGCCCGGTCAGTTGCCAGATCGACGGCGAGACCCGCTTTGCCGTTATCCTGCCGGAGTCCGAACTTCCGCTCGAGCTGCCGGAGGTCGAGAGCTACACGCCCTCCCCGGATGGCCAAAGCCCGCTCTCCAAGGCCGACGACTGGCTCTATGTGTATGTCGATCCGCAAACCGGAGCGACCTCCAAGGAGGCCCGGGACGGCTGGGTGCAAGCGGTTCGTGAAACCAATACCATGCCGCAATGGGCCGGCTCCTGCTGGTACTACCTGCGCTACGTGGACCCGAAGAACAGCAGCGCCCTGATCGATTCCGAAAAGGAGAAATACTGGGGCACGCCCGACCTTTACATCGGCGGTGCGGAACACGCGGTGCTCCACTTGCTCTACGCCCGTTTCTGGCATCAGGTGCTCTTCGATTGCGGCGTGGTCAGTGACCCGGAACCCTTTAAGAAACTCTTCCACCAGGGGATCATCCTCGGTGAAGACGGCGAAAAGATGTCCAAGAGCCGCGGCAACGTGGTCAACCCCGAAACCATCATCGAAGGCTACGGGGCCGACGCCCTGCGTTGCTACCTCATGTTCCTCGGACCGCTTGAAGCGATGAAGCCCTGGAATACCAAGGGTATCGAAGGTATCGCGCGATTCCTCCGTAAGATCTGGCGCCTCGTCGTCGGCGAAGATGGTGAGCGGCAGGCCAACATCGCCAGCGACAATAAGCTGGACGCCGAATCCGAGCGTGTCCTCCACGCCACCATCAAGAAGGTCACGGAGGATTACGAAGCCCTCGGCTTTAACACCGCCATCTCCCAAATGATGATCTGCGTGAACCAGCTGGGCAAACAAAACGCCCTCAGCATTGAAGCCGTCCAGACGCTCCTGCAACTGGTCGCGCCTCTGGCGCCGCATATCGCGGAAGAGCTCTGGGAACGCCTCGGTCACAGCGGCAGTATCGTGGATGCGGGCTGGCCGGCTTGCGACGAGTCCAAGCTGGTCGAAGACACAATCAAGATCGTCTTCCAGGTGAACGGTAAATACCGTGGGGACGCCCAGCTTCCCGCCGATGTGTCCAAGAACGATGCCATTGCCGCAGCCAAGGCACACGAGCGCGTCATTCCACACATCGAAGGCAAGGAAATCAAACGGGAGATTTACGTCCCCGGAAAGATCGTCAATATCGTCGCAGTCTAATGCGCCCCCCGCTCCCCATGCTCCGCCGTCTCGGCAGCCTCATCGGCCTCATGGCACTTTGCCTCTCGGTCGCCACCGAGGCCAGTGAGACGCCGGAGTTGAAAGGAATTGCCTGTTTCACCACCGTCCAGGGGGATGTCCGCCTGAGCCCGGATGAAGGCAAGGCATTTCGGCCGGAGCTGCATCAGGTCGTGCCACTCGACGCAAGCGGCCTCGAGACGGGCCATGACAGCTTCACCGCCATGGCACTCTCCAACGGACTGGGCGTCGCACTCGCGCCGCTCAGCGAGGCGAAGGTGCTGCGCTACCGGCAGAATCCGTTCCGCACGGAAAAAGAGAGTTTCAGGTATGAACCCTCCGTATCCGAGCTGCGCATACGCCTCAACCGGGGGACGCTCGCCATCAGCTGCGACCACTTGTCCCCCCTGTCCGAGGCACGGATCGAACTGCCATACGGCAACGTACGGATCCACGCCGCGGCCTGTGTCATCGCACTCGATGAAGCCGGCATCCACATCACCAGTTACCGGGGTAACCTGACCTACTACTATCCGGGCGATGCCGGACGCGCCTTCATCTCCAGCGGACAAAGCGTACGCATCAGCGAAGCCAGTGCAGGGATCGGCGAACTGGCCGGCCAAAGCGGGATGGAAGCGCTCCCGGAAGGTTGGAAACAGATGAGCGAAAGCGCAGCCTTTGCTTCAAAGCGTGTCTATTTCAAATCGACGGGAGAAACGGCGCAGCAGCCGGCCGAAGCGATCCTCGTCGTCCGTCCCGGCGCTTACGAGAAAGCATCTCCCCGCCCCTACAGATTCAAAGAGTAGTCCGATGCCCGACCTCCCATCCCAGTATCTACCCAGTGATTTCTCAGCCCGCCCGATCGGATTGATCGCGGGCAAGGGCCGCTACCCCATCCTCGTAGCCGAATCCATCCGCGCCGCCGGTATCCCCCTGCGCGTGATCTCTTTCAAGGACGAGACGGAAGGGGCGCTCATACAGTCCATACCTGCGGCCGACCATATCCAGATCAAGGTCGGTCAACTCGGCAAGTTGCTCAAATCCCTGCAGAAACTCGGATGCGGGTATGCGCTCATGGCCGGGCAAATCACGCCCAAGCGGCTTTTTCACGGCCTGCACCCCGACCTGAAAGCACTCACTCTGCTCAACAAGATCAAGGTAAAGAATGCGGAGACCATCTTCGGAACCATCGCCTCGGAAATCGAAGCCATTGGTATCCGGATGCTGGATGCACGCTCCTTTCTTGATGCGCATGTCGCCGACGAGGGCCTCATGACCGGAGGCAAGCTTCAGGCAGCCGAAGAATACATCCAACACGGAATCGAAATGGCCAAAGGGATCGCCGACCTGGATATCGGGCAAGGCGTAGTGGTCCGCAAAGGCACCGTCCTCGCCGTCGAAGCCTACGAGGGCACCGACCCCATGCTGAAACGGGCCGGCAGCTTCAAGACCGACGGCCTGATATTCGTCAAAACCGTAAAACGCAGGCAGGACTACCGCTTCGACGTGCCGGTCTTCGGCGAACGCACCCTCGCGATCATGCACGAAGCTGGTATTCGAACTGCTGCCTTGGAAGCCGGGAATGTCCTCATCCTCGACAAAGCGCAAATCATCGGCCAAGCTCGCAAGTTAAAGATAGAACTCTACGGCTATTCACCCGCTCCCCACACAAGCCATCTAACAAGCTGATACATGTCACAACCATGCCTACCGCAACAGGCCCGACGTACAGGCGCCTTCACCCTTGTTGAACTGGCCGTCGCCGTCGCGGTGATCGGCATCCTCGCCGCCTTGGCCATCCCCTATTTCAAACGCACCTTGGACCGTTCCCGAATGAGCACCCTGGAGAACGACCTGCGCATCTACGAACAGGACTTCGACACCTATGAGTTGAAGAATGGATTTTACCCGGCGTCACAACCCACTGCCGGGGTCAACCCGGTCGGGATGGAGGGACAAATGAGCCGTGCATGGATCCTGCCGAGCCCCGTAGGCGGGACCTACCGCTGGGTCTATTCCACAGAAGAAAAACCGGAAGACCGCATCGCCTACATCGAGATTATCGGGAGTCCGGAACATCCGATCATTCTGGATACGCGACAACTCGCGAAGATCGATGACGAGCTGGATGATGGCAACATTTCAAGCGGTCGCATGGTCCTCTACGGTACCAATATCCGGTATTACTTACGCCAGTAATACCACTGCGAAGGCTTACAAATCATGTAGCGTCCGTCGTAAGCCGGATGATGGCCGAAAATACCGGAAACATGCGATTACTCGAACACCGGCTTGATCTCACCGAGCTGTGAAAGCGGGCCGTAATGCCGGGTAAACGAGACCCCGTGAAGCTTCAGGATCTGTTCGCCCAGAGGCACCATCAGATCCTTCTCCCCGGCCAGAATTGAAAGCTGGTCACCATGCAACCCGGCCCGCGCCGGAGACTCGCGAACCGGCACCAAAATGTTTTTGCCACTGGCGTGAGAGCTCCAAATCTCATATAGGGAAAAGTTGCCCGTACGTTTGAGTTCAAAGACTTGAGCCCCCTCCCGGTACTCACTGACATACACCCCGGACCACTCGGAAAGCAAAGAACGGGAACGGACAACCGGTGCCGGAGTAAAATCGGGAATCGCGACCAGGCTGGGCTGGTCCGAGAGCGTACGCCATACGGAGTAAAAGCTGAAAACAGTAACGCCGGCGAGAACGAGAAGAAACAAGCTCTTCACGAAGGGGCCCAAACCGCTCTTGCGGTAACGTACAGGACGCGGACCGGCCTCCTCTTCTTCTTCGCGTGCATTGAAAATGTCCTCCCAGGATGTATTATGGAGCAGTTGCACCACCTCATCCGCAACCACCTTTACGTTCTGCCGGCTTTGGGAATTGAGATCGGAATAAAACAGCTCCCCCCCGATCGAAGTGACATGGACACGCTTGGTACCATAGGTAACTTCAACCTCGGGGATCTCAACAGCTGGCGTCAGTGAAGTCGCGATCGCGACACGGTTAAGGACCATACAGAAATCCTCGTTGGAGTCCACCTCCGCCGTCCAGGATTCGTCACAATGGGTTTCAATCGAATAGTCCGGGTGGATATTCGATAATCTCAGGTGGTAAGCCATACAGGGTTAAAGGGACTGCTAGCCTTGCGCATCCCACACCGCCAGACAAGCATGATTTTGCATCACTGCAGAAGGCGGATTATTCCTGCTCAATCGCCTCGCTCTCCGTACCCGGCTGATGTGTCATACGGAAAAGAGTGACATCGGGGATATCAATCAGCACATGCGAGAGCATCCGCAAGACCAGGACGCCAAGCACTTGCAAACCGGTCGTCAAGATAGTCATCAAAAAGCTCGCCGCATTAAAGGTCACATACAACTGCAGGAGCGCGATGCCCACGAGTACGCCGATACTGATCCAGGCCAGCAAATTAACCAGTGCGCGGACATCCGCATAGGCGCTCGCCTCCCGGACTTGTCGTTTCAAGCGACCGGCCGGCGAAAGCGCTGGAGCGCTGCCCGGACGGCTGTGGCTGCTGCGTTGGCTGCCTCCAGTGGAAGCCGAAGATGGAGCTGCGGAACGACTACGGCGTGACCGGCCCCCGCGCCCCTCGCGCATCATTTCACGCGAACGCCGATACGCGGCATATGCCTGTTGCCATTGCTGTTCGCTGAGATCCCGCATACTCGGATCCATCTGCTCGCGGGATGCCTTGAATTCTTCAAAGTCCTTCATGTCTCATGATTCAATATATTCACCGTTCAACTGCAAACATTACTCGGTCTACGTGAGGCACACTGCCCTCTAATCCACCAACAGGTCAAAATGCCCGTACATGTCATGACCGTTCACCTGGATCTGGGCGAAAAGCCGGTACCATCCCGGATTCGGCACATTGAACAGGAACGCCAGATCGTCCGAATTGGCCGCCCCCAGCACACTGTCTTCCGGATGCATATGGGCAAAGCCCCGCCCCGCCTGGTCAAACGCGACCATGTGTCCCTTCGCTCCCATGATCATTTCAAGCTCGATCGGACCGCCGTCGGCCGCAGCCATCTCCAGGCTGAAACGGTAGTCCCGCCCCGTCTTCAAGCGCTCGGGCACACCGCCCAACCGGAAGCGCACCCCGTCAATGATGGACTCGGTATTGCGTTCGAAACGAGGCTCCGACGGCAGCCCGTTCACCTCGATCTCGCCGGTCGCAATCAGCTGTCGCCGCGTCTGCACCGGAACGATCTCCGTAAAGACCCGGTAGGTCCCCGCTCGTTGGGGCGTGAAGCTGAAATGATAGCGGCCGTTCAGTCCTTCCGGCTCGGGATGCACATGATGGTAGTCTTCCATCGCCGGGTCGATAACCATGACGTGCATCTTCTTCGTATGCGTGAGGGCCAGTTCGTGGGGAGCGATCGGGGTGCCTCCCGATGTCTCCAACACAAGCGTCACATCGACAGGATTTGCAAGCTGCGTCACCTCAGTCGTAAGCACACGCATCTGGAGCGGATACTCCAGACGCGAAAGGTCCAGAAATCCGGCATGATTGGTCGCGCAAAACTCAATTTCTCCATCGGCATTGACCACCTCCTCGTAATGGAGAAAGCCGCATTGTGCATCCGGCAGGGAACGAAGGACAAAATAGGCGGCGACAAAGACGAGCGAGATAAGGGAAATGCTGAAAACCGGCAACTGCTTGGTAGGCATGGCAGGGGTAGACATGGCCATCAATGTGCCTGCCTGTGCCTCGCTGTCAACCAAGCTAGGGCTCGGAGACTGGCCACCGAGCCGTCAAATTCCAATTTATGAAGCGGTCTGATCTTCGAAGGGAACCCCTCCGTCCGCGACAAGCGCGGACACCTCCCCTGCTGCCCGCAGGGGAGGAGCTTTTGGGGGCTCTGCGTGTGACTTTACGTCGTTGTACAGAAACAGCTCCTCCTCTTACCAAGGGGAGGTGGCTTTCGCCACGCGAAAGACGGAGGGGTTTCAGTCCTGTCGCGGCGGACCCCGCCGGAGCCTTGGCCTAGGAGGGAGGGGGTTGAGTCTTGTAGCAACGGACCCCTCCGTCCGCGACAAGCGCGGACACCTCCCCTGCTGCCCGCACCCGTCTTCGTTAAGAACTACGCCGAGGCATGGGGGAGGAGCTTTTGGGGGCTCGGCGTGTGGCTTTACGTGGTTGTACAAAAACAACTCCTCCTATTCCCAAGGGGAGGAGGCTTTCGCCACGCGAAAGACGGCATGTCCGCCGGAGCCTTGGCGTAGGAGGAAGGGGTTTGAGTCCTGTACCTGTGGACCCCTCCGTCCGCGACAAGCGCGGACACCTCCCCTGCTGCCCGCACCCGTCTTCGTTAAGAACTACGCCGAGGCATGGGGGAGGAGCTTTTGGGGGCTCTGCGTGTGACTTTACGTCGTTGTACAGAAACAGCTCCTCCTCTTACCAAGGGGAGGTGGCTTTCGCCACGCGAAAGACGGAGGGGTTTCAGTCTTGTCGCGACGGACCCAGCCGGAGCCTTGGCGTAGGAGGAAGGGGTTCTCATTCAAGCAAGGCCACCTACAACTTCTTCGCCTCTTCCAGAAACTCCTCGGTCGTCCAGCTGCTGCCTTCCTTGCGGTAGGCCACCCGGCCTTGCGCATCCACCAACAGGGTCGCCATGGTATGGTTGATTGTGCCGTCCTCTTCGACCGTCAGAATACCGAAACGGCGCAACAAATCGTCAAGCAAGTCCTCCGTACCGGTCAGCAGGTAAAAGCTCCCGTCGTCCTCAATGCCGTAGCCCTCCGCATACTGCTTCAGGATTCCGGGGGAATCATAAGCCGGGTCGAAGGTCACCGTGACAAAATGCAGGTCCTCCATGCCCAGCTCGCGGGCCTTGTCCTGCATGGCGGACATGCGCGTGGTGGATGCCGGACACATCGTCGGCATCTGGCAGCGGGTAAAGATGAAGTTCAGGATAAAAGGATGCCCGCGCAGCTCGCGGATCTGCACGAATTTGCCATGCTGGTCGATCCCCGCAAAATCAGGAATGAAATCCCCCTGGCGGGTGAACTTGCGTCGGCTCATCGTAGCCGTCTCCTGATGCAACCGTGCATTGACGTCACGGTAAGCCTTCGAACCATCGCCATCCACAGGAAAGATCTTTTCCAAATTCCAACGGCCCCCGTATTCCACCGCCTCTGCCTGAATCAGCCGCCCGGTGTAGTCGATCCCGGCATCGCCCATGCCGACCTTGAACTCGACCGTATCACCGGTCTTGAAGGCATCCGCCTTCGAAAGCGTCAGCTCCACTTTGTAAGTGCGCGAATCCGGCTGCACTTCCAGCACGCGACCGCCCACCATCGCCGCATGGGCCGTCAGCACGGAAAGAATAAGACTCAGGGGAATCAGGGGGAAGACACGAAACATAGAGTGATAATGTTCTTACCTGCGACATCTGGCAAGCTGTCGCTTGAAAAACTCTGATTCTCCCGGAAGGACCTGCTGAATTGAGCCCCGTATAAATATATTTGGACATCAGGACTAAAGGAATCAGGATAACGATATGTTACTCAGATTCCAACGATTCGTTTTACCTCTACTCTTACTGACTCTTCCCCTCCTTATCGTTTCCGTTTCAAGCGCGACAACCGTCCGGAAAAAAGCACAACAAGCCCAGATTGCATCGAACATGCGGCAAGTGGCTCTCGCTTTTCACATTCGCTACACTTCCTCTGGCGTTGATTACACCCCGGATAAACTACAAGACATGGAAGCCTTCCTCTACGAACTCGCTCAAGTCGAGCTATTCGACGCGGTCCTCTTCCATTGCTATCCGGATGAATTGAACTTCAAAGCACGAGCGCCTGAAATCACCGCCTACCGGAGCGACGCAGGTAAGCTGGTATTCGAGTCTGAAATTCTAAATTACCCGATCGCCTACAGTGTCGCAGTCTACCCGGACTTGAACCAGCCGGCATCGATGACGCCACTTCTTTGGACACGCGGACTTCACCACTATGCGAGCTTCGATCGTCCATATGCCGGGCATATCGCTTTTCTGGACGGGCATATTATTCATGTTGAAGGAACCCCTGGCAGTCCGGATCCGGAGTTGTCCGACTACTTCGGCCCGAATAGCGAGTTCAGTAAAGCGATCCGCATTCTAGAGCATGAACCCGAAGGCTGGTCCGAGGAACCACTCGCTCCGCTCCCCATACGCTACGATGCCGAATTCAGTCCCAGCTTTGTAGATAAGTATGGATTTCTGCTATTTATATTCGGCCCCGGACTCATCGCGGGCGTACTGGTCATGGCACTTCCTAAGCCAAGCAAATGGCAACGTATACGGAGCGGACTGATCGCCTTCGCACTGGTCTTCACTGCCACACTCGTTCTCTCGGCCATGACTTGCTAAACTGTCATCGGCTCCAGGACGAGACAAGAGAACACCGGCTTGAAACTATAACATGAAAGCAGAATTCGGACTGTTGGGCCTGATCGCCCTCTTATTTTTAAGCGCCTGCGAAAAGGAAGGGCTAACCACGACAGAGCTCCAGCGCGTACTCGGGATCAGCGAAAGCCAGTTTATCATCCCCGGCGACCTAGCTGAAGATGAATACCTCAGCCTGCTGTGGTTACATGAGGGCCAAACTTTAAAATATGAGTTCTTTTTCAACTTCCCCCATAAGGATGCGGGAAACGTCACCGGCTATACCTGGAGCAATTCACAAAGCGCGGATTTTCTGAACTTCAAACTCGTCCTCGACCCGCCGCTCCCCAATGGCACCACTGGCTTTTTGCACAAATTCGAAATCCCTGAAGGCTACCACTACGGTTCAGTCTCAGGATCGCCGAGGATCCAGGAGGGCGATGCCTTCATGACCTGCTTGGAGAATGGCTCCACCGACTATATCCAACTGGTACTGAAGCGCGTGATCAAATGCAGCTGCGGCGCGATGACGAATAGTCCGGATCGAACGACCTGCAGCTATTGCGAGCAGGATCTACCGAGCCGGAAGAGCCGATAGACGCTCATCCAGGCAGAGCAGCCATATCAACACTTCGACAAGCTCAGGTCAGGCCGCTTCGCGGTCTTCCTGCTGAAGGGGAACCCCTCCGTCTGCGACAAGCGCAGCCACCTCCCCTTCTAAGAGGAGGAGCTTTCACATTGCTGCGCCATTTGAGTCGTCCGAGATAAACCAAACTCATCCCCTGCACACCGGGGAGGCCTGTCACGGCGTATCGGAGCGAAGCCGGATGGACCGGCTCGCCCGGGACGGCATGTCCGCCGGAGCCTTGGCGTAGGACGGAGGGGTACGGATGCGCGGGTTGTGCCGGTACAATACAGTACTTCCCCGCCCCCCATGCAAGCTTAGCGCAGGCGCACCAACAAGTCCTTGGAATCCACCTGGTCGCCGGCCTGCACTTCGATGGCATCCACGATGCCGTCGGTGAGCGCATAGACCGTGGTTTGCATCTTCATCGCCTCAAGCACGCAGAGCTTTTCCCTCTGCTTGACCTTCTGACCGACGGAAACGGAGACGGCGCTGACCATGGCCGGAATCGGCGCACCGACCTGCTTCTTGTCGGCTGGATCGGCCTTGGTCCGCTTCTTGGTGACGGTCTTGATCGAATGGTCGAGAATCACGCACTCGCGGGCACGCCCGTTCAGTTCGAAGGTCAGGGTGCGCGCACCATCGGCGTTCGGCTCGGAGACGTAGATCAGCTTCACGATGAGGATCTTGCCCTCCTCGATCTCGACCGAGATTTCCTCGCCCGGCTTGAGGCCATAGAAGAAGGCAGGCGTCGGCAGGACTCGGGCATGGCCGTATTCGTCCACAAATTTGACCAGATCGGCAAAGACCTGCGGATACATCAGATAGGCGTAGAGTTCGTCATCGCCGATCTCACGCTTGTATTTCTTCGTCAATTCCTCCCGGGTCGCGTCAAGGTCGACCTTTTCGGCTCGGGCGCCGGGACGGCCCTTAAATGGCTTGCGGTCACCAAGCACGACTTTCTGTACATCCTTGGGCCAGCCACCTTTCGGCTGGCCCAGGCCGCCGGAAAGCATATCGACCACGGATTCCGGAAAGGCTGTGCCGGGATCCAGATTGACCATATCCTCCGGCTCGATGCCCTTCGTGAGCAGGAACATGGAAAGGTCGCCGACAACCTTGGAGGACGGAGTCACCTTCACGATATCGCCGAGCACCATGTTGACATCATGGTAGTAGCGCACGACTTCCGGCCAGCGGGCACCGAGGCCGAGTGCTCGGGCCTGTTCGCGCAGGTTGGTGTATTGCCCGCCGGGCATTTCGTGATTGTAAACTTCAGCCGAGCCAAACTTCGGACTCGTATCGAAGGGTCCGTAGAACTGGCGAACCGCTTCCCAGTAGATCGAGAGCTCGTTGAAGAACTTGAGGTCCAGGCCGGTGTCGCGCTTATCACCATTCAGGGCATTGACCACGGAGTTCAGGTTCGGCTGCGAGGTCAGTCCGGAGAGTGACGAAACTGCAAGGTCCACCACGTCGACTCCCGCCTCCGCCGCCTTGATCACGGACGCACCGGCAATTCCGGAAGAGTCGTGCGTGTGGAAATGCACGGGGATACCAATTTCACTGCGCAGCGTCTTGATCAACTTGTAGGCCGCATGCGGCGTGCAAAGGCCGGACATGTCCTTCAGCGCGAGGATGTGAGCGCCCATTTGCTCCAGCTCCTTCGCCATGTCCACGTAGTACTGCAGGGTGTACTTGTCGCGCTTGGGGTCGAGGATGTCGCCGGTGTAGCAAATCGTCGCCTCACACACAGAGTTCGTGTGCTTGCGGATCGACTCCATCGCCACCTTCAGATTCGGCAGATAGTTCAGCGAGTCAAAGACCCGGAAGATATCCATCCCCGACTCCGCGGAATGCTTGATGAATCCACGTATGACATTGTCCGGATAGTTCGAATAGCCCACCCCGTTGGCTCCGCGCAGCAACATCTGAAAACAGACATTGGGAATACGCTCGCGTAAACGGCGCAGCTGCTTGAACGGGTTCTCGCGCAAGAAGCGCATGCTGGTGTCGAAGGTCGCCCCGCCCCAGCATTCAAGTGAGTAAAGATCACCGGCCCGCTGGGCGATCGCATCGGCCACTTTGAGCTGGTCGTAGCTGCGCATGCGGGCGGCGAGCAGCGACTGGTGGGCATCCCGCATCGTCGTATCGGTTACCAGCAGTTTCTTCTGCTTGCGCGTCCATTCGGCGAACTTTTCGGGACCGTGCTTCGTCAGGTAATCCTTCGTTCCGGCCGGCAGCTTGTGCGTGTGATCGTGCGTTGGGATGATCACCGGGAGGTCCATCACCGGAACCGGACGGCCTTTCACCTGATCGTTGCCATTGACGATCGTTTCGCCGAGCAGTTTCAGCAGCTTGGTCGCACGATCGCGACGACGTCTAAACTTGAAGAGATCCTTCGAGGTATCGATCATCGTCGTGGTCGCCTTGCCCGAAATAAAGATCGGGTGGTTGATCACATTCTCGATAAACGGAATATTGGTCTTCACGCCGCGGATGCGCATTTCACGCAACGCCCGGTCCATCCGCTGGATGGCGAGCTCGAAACTGCGGGCCGAAGCGGTGAGTTTCACCAGCAGGGAATCGTAGTACGGTGTAATGACCGCCCCGGTGTCGCCCATGGCACCGTCGAGGCGGATGCCGAAACCGGCCGCGGACCGGTAGTTGACAATCTTGCCGTAATCGGGAGCAAAGTTCTTATCCGGATCCTCTGTCGTGATCCGGGCCTGGATGGCCACACCGCTACGCGGGATATCCGCCTGCGAAGGAATTCCGACTGCCTCACTGTGCAGGCTGTGCCCCTGGGCAATGAGAATCTGGCTGCGCACGATGTCGATTCCGGTAATCACCTCGGTCACCGTATGCTCGACTTGGATACGGGGGTTCATCTCGATGAAGAACCACTCGTCGGTATCCAAATCGTACAGGAACTCGACTGTGCCGGCACTGTAGTAACCGATCGATTTCGCGATCTGCACGGCCGCCTCGCAAAGCTGGATGCGCACCTCGTCCGGCAAGCCGATGGACGGCGCGATTTCAACCACCTTCTGGTGGCGACGCTGCACCGAACAATCACGCTCGTGCAAGTGGACCACGTTCCCCTGCTTGTCTCCCAGGATCTGCACCTCAATGTGTTTGGCCCGCTCGATGTAGCGCTCCAGGAAGACGGCCGAGTTGCCGAAGGCACGCTGTGCTTCACCCTGCGCCTCTTCCAGGGACGCCTTCAAGTCCTTGGGATCCTTCACCACCCGCATGCCGCGTCCACCCCCGCCAAAGGCCGCCTTGATGATCAGGGGGAAGCCGATCTTTTTGGCCGTCTTCAGGGCTTGGTCCGGATCGTCAATCGGGTCTGCAGTGCCCGGTAGTGTCGGCACCTTCGCCTGATCGGCTATTTTACGCGCTTCGATCTTGTCGCCCATCCGGGCCAGCAAGTCCGCACTGGGCCCAACAAAAGTAATCCCGTTCGCCTCACAGGCTTTCGCAAACCCGGCATTCTCGGAAAGGAACCCATAGCCGGGGTGGATCATATCAACCTGCTTGTCCTTCGCCAAGTCGATGATGCTTTCGATGTCCAAATATGCAGCCACCGGCCCCTTGCCCTGTCCCACTAGGTAGGATTCATCGGCCTTGAAGCGATGGACGCCAAAGCGATCTTCATTCGCATAGATGGCAACGGTGCGGCAGCCCAACTCGGTGGCACTGCGGAAAATACGGACGGCAATTTCGCTACGATTAGCGGCTAGTAGTTTATTCATGTTTGGGTAGTATCGGGGAAAAAAGCAGAGAAAAGGCAGATGACGCGCACAAGTCAACCGATCGATTAATTATGCGCATTAACTAAGCTTATCAAAGCGTACCATCAACCGGCTTGTCCCGGCAGCGGGCCTTGATCGCCGAGCGGAAGGCGGGGTACTCATGGCAAAGCTTCGACTCGTCCCCCAGTTCGAAATCAGTCCATTCGAAGCCGGGAACCATCACACAACTGCCGAGCGCCCAGCCATGCGCTCCGCCGGAACGCACACGGGATCCCTGCCAGCTACGTTCCGGGGTCGCGTAATGGATGTTCTGGCCCTGTCGGAAATCCGGCCCGATCTCCACCAGTTCCCCGCTTCCGTCCTCCTTGAGTACGAGCATTTCAATCGCGTCGCCCAGATGATGGAACCAATGCTCCACGGTGGGAAGACGGTGCATGGCGGAAAAGGAGTCTGCCGTGATCAGGAAGTGAATCAGAGTGCCCATGGGATGGGTGTTCCCGACAGGATAATCCGTTCCTAATAGATGGTTCGCCACACGCCGGGGACTGCACCAGACCTGTTTGAAGAAACCACCCTCCTGGTCGAGTGGCTCGAGTTGGTAGTGTGCTATGATTGCCTCAATTTCGGTCACAACTCAGAGCATAACCAAAGTTTGGGATGAATCCAGCCTAGGTGGCATTTGGTTCCAAATTGGAAGGGCTCAGGCGGATCCCGTTGAACCGGCATTTCAGGATGGGGTGACCCCCTCCGTCTTTCGCTCAGCGAAAGACACCTCCCCTTGGGAAGAGGAGGAGCTGTTTCGGTACAACCACGTAAAGACACACGCAGACCCCCAACAACTCCTCCCCCATGCCTCGGCGTAGTTCTTAACGAAGACGGGTGCACGCAGGGGAGGCCTGTCACGGCGTATCGGAGAGAAGCCGGATGGCCGCGCTTGCCGGGACGGAGGGGTCCACTGCTACAGATTGTAAAAACTGCTTCAATCTAAGCTTATATACGTTACTATAGTTCTCCGCATGACAGAGAAAAAAGCACCCCACAACAAGCCGGAACTGAAACCTTATCGCCGTAAGCTTCGACAGAAAATGACTCCGGCTGAGGCACGGCTATGGACCTATCTGAAGAATAGACAGATCGATGGCCGCCGGTTCAGGCGACAGTTCAGTATCGGGCCTTACATTCTTGATTTCTACTGCCCCGAGGAGAACTTATCGGTCGAACTCGACGGCGAATCACACGCCGGACCAATTGCCGCTGCAAAAGATGCGGAGCGGTCCGCCTACTTACGGGCACAGGGAATCAATGAGCTCAGGTTTGAGAATAGAGTGGTTTTCGAGATGCCCGAGGCCCTGATCGAAAGAGTGAAACAATGTTTCAAGCGTGAATGAACCCCTCCGTCTTTCGCTCAGCGAAAGACACCTCCCCTTGGGAAGAGGAGGAGCTGTTTCGGTACAACCACGTAGAGACACACGCAGACCCCTCAAAAACTCCTCCCCTGCTCGCAGGGGAGGTGGCCGCGCTTGTCGCGGACGGAGGGGTCCACAGCGACAGGACTAAAACCCCTCACTCCTACGCCAAGGCTCCGGCGGACATGCCGTCTCCGCTTTGCGGATCCACCTCCCCTTGATAAGAGGAGGAGCTGTTTCGGTACAACCACGTAGAGACACACGCAGACCCCTCAAAAACTCCTCCCCTGCTCGCAGGGGAGGTGGCCGCGCTTGCCGGGACGGAGGGGTCCACAGCGACAGGACTAAAACCCCTCACTCCTACGCCAAGGCTCCGGCGGACATGCCGTCTCCGCTTTGCGGATCCACCTCCCCTTGATAAGAGGAGGAGCTTTTTCGGTACAACCACGTAGAGACACACGCAGCCCCCTCAAAAACTCCTCCCCTGCTCGCAGGGGAGGTGGCCGCGCTTGTCGCGGACGGAGGGGTCCACAGCGACAGGACTAAACCCCCTCCCTCCTACGCCGCAAGATACACTTCCCGATCAATCCGGTAGACAACAACGTCCATCGGCTCCCCGTTCTGTTTGTAGTCGGTGCGTTCGTCGACCAGCACCCCACCCAGCTTTTCGGGGATATGGCGACTGGGCAGATTGGCACGATCGACCGGATAAAGCACTTCGCGGGAGCCGGTCGCCGCAAAGAGCCAGTCACAAAGCAAGCGTATGGTTTCCTGACCGTAGCCTCGGCCATGCACGGCAGTCTTGAGCCAGATGCCCAGTTCCGGAGGCGCATGCTCCGCCTTGCCATGAATGCCGGAACAACCGAGAAACTCTCCGCTCTTCCGGTCCTTCACCGTGCAGATGTAGTCCGTGCCCGTGCTCATGACCTCCTGCGCGTGGATGAGGAAGGACTCGGTTTCCGCCAGTTTCGAGGGAGCCACAGGCACTAGGTAGCGGGTCACTTCCGGCGTAAAGGATTCGAAAATAAGCGGCGCGTCGGCCAGCTCCACGGCAGCCAGGACGATCCGTTTTCCGGTCAAACGGACATTCCTGAGGTCTCCGAGCTGCGTGAACGTATTCATGCCGGACAAGCCCTTACTCCACGGCCAGCTCGTCCAGAAGCGCAAAGAGCAGGCGTGCGCCGACAATCGAAGCCGGCACGTCATAGACATTCTCGACATTGACGCCCTCCTGGCCACCGGCCAAATCACTGATCGCACGGATGATCACCCAATCGACATCGTTAATGTAGCAAACTTGGCCAACCGCAGCGGATTCCATTTCGGTCACTTCCGCATTGAAGACCTCGCGCTCCCATTTCCGGTAAGCCCGGTTGTCCTGGAAAATCGAACCGGTAACACCGTTGCCACCGACATACAGCTTCGCTTCCCGCTCCTTCAAGACCATCTGCGGTGGCACCTTCCCGATCGCACGCTCAGCCGCCTCCAGCAAGCGCGGTGTCGCACTGAAGTATGCGGTATCCTGCGGCTTCTCCATACCTTCCTTGATCACAAGCACCTCGTCCGGATGGACGAATTCAAATGGCTTGTAATCCGGATAATTCGGATCGGCCGCCTTGCGGGCCGGCTGCTCCTGAAGGAAAGCCCGGTAGTAATCCGGCAGAATGTATTCGCCGGGGTTCTCCGGATCAGGGTTACTGTAAACGCTTTCATCGTGGTAGTACCAGCGCTCCGGCACGACCACATCCCCCGGGTGCAGTTCCGGGTTCACCGCACCGGCAATGCCCATGTAAACGACCTGCTTGACCGGAAAATAGTCGAAAGCCATCTGCATGGACATCGCCGCGTTCGCGATGCTCATCCCCGTCGCATAAACCAGGATGGGTTCCCCCTTATAGGTCCCAAGCTTGAATTTCACACCTTTGTAAACCCGTTCATCCGTAATCTCGGCATCCGGCAGCGCTTCGATCGTATCCAAGACGCCTTTCATTTCCGGCGCATAGGCGACGACGACGGCAGTGTATCCGGGCTCATCGAATGACTTCGGGCCATAGCTGGCTGTGCGTGTCGCACAACCAGCCAGGCAAACGAACACACCGGCAAAGACAACCTTTGCCAGGAAGGGGTGTTTTTTCTGGGACATAAGTGTATTGTAACTATTTCTTCGTCAGCTTCGCTTCCATCCGGAGCGTCATCGCATCCGGCTCGCCCGGCTCCGCGATGTAGTTTTCAACCCGCGGTTTGCTCAGGATCTCGTAATCGTATTGAGAAAGCAAATACCCGATCATTAGCGGCATGTGGATACGGGCCACATTGATGCCGAGACAGACGTGGGATCCGCCACCGAAAGTGCCGTGGGCCTGGCGCGGATATTCGTTCTTCATCCAGCGCTCGGGCTTGAACTCGAACGGGTCCTCGTAGATCGTGTCATCGTAGTGCATCAAGGCCATCAGGTGCAGGCACTCGGTCCCTGCCGGAATCGTATAGCCGAGGAAGTCCAGGTCCCCGTGCGGCACACGCGGCAGCACCGGAGCGGCCGGGAAGAGACGTTCGGTTTCCATCAGGGTCGCCTTGAGCAAGGGGAAGTCCTTCATTCCGTTGGCCAGCTTGCGGGCATCGAAATCCTTCAATTCCTCAAGCAGGCGCGCCGTCCATTCCGGCTGCCGCTTTAGCTCGTCGAGGAGGTAGGCAAGCAACTTGGAAGTATTTCCCGTACCGGCGATCAGCAACAAATAGGTGTCATAGATCAGCTCTTCCTCGGTCAGTGACTCGACATTCTTCGAGACCTTCTGGTGGATAATTTGGTCCAGCATGTCATCCTTGCCCGCACCATCCAGACGCTCCTTTACGATCCCGTGGAGACGCTCGAGCACCTCGCGTTTGATCGTCAGGTAAGAGGCTCGGTTGTAGGCGATTTCACGCTCATGCGGCTTCAGGAAGAGGGCTCCGATGAAGCCTTCCTCAAAGTCCACCATTTGCGAGACCTCGGCGTCGGTGAATGCTTCCTTCACCGCACTCTTCGACAGGGCGCGCGTGAAGATGCGCATGAACGCCTGGTGCAGCTCGACTTCCTGCCCGTCGATTTTCTCCAAACCGAGGGCAATTTCACGGGCCATCGCACCCATGCCGCTCATGACAGAGGAATTCTTAAACCCCTTGTTCAGCAGACGGCGTTTGCGTCGGTGATCTTCGCGGTCCAATTGAGTCAGGTGCAGAGTACTCAATTCCTCGCGGAACACGGTCATCGCATTGTGGTAGCTCCAGTTGTCCGGAGCGGTCCAGGCGATTTCATTCGCATCGAGGCCGGCGAGCACGATGCGTTCCTCTCCATTGATTTCCGTAATGAAGACGGGGCCTGCTTCACGGTAAGCCTTGAGCAGGGATTCCGCGGTGTAGCCGCGGAATGCGATATCACTTTTGGAGTTCCCCTCGGCAAGGCGTTCGAGTTGCTCCTTCGGATAGTAGTTTAGTGTCTTTTGCATTTTGATTTTTGTTTTGGTTAGATCTTCGTCCCCAGGCTTCTTTTGAGCTTTTCCCCCGTGAGGAGGCACACTACTGCGGACGAAGATAAAAGATGTTCATAATGACCGCGGTCAGACCGCCCGTGGCGACCGGCGAGCTGAAGATCCCCTGCAAGAGAGAGGGCAGGTTCTCGACGAACTCCTTCTGGCTGGGGATTGCAAACGCCATGCCGAGACTGATCGCCAGAACCAAGACCTCTTTGCTGCCGAGATGCTGGTCGTTGATCATCCGTAGTCCGGCACCCGCGATCAGGCCGAAGAGTACCAATGTGACACCACCGAGTACCGGACCGGGAATCATCGAAAAGACAAGCCCGGTCTGCGGCAGGAGTCCCGTTATCATGAGAATCCCCGCGACATAAAACCCGACTTGGCGGCTACCGACACCGGTCAATTGGATCACACCGTTGTTCTGGGAAAAGGTCGCGGTCGGGAATACGTTGATCAGCGCGGCAAAGGTCGAAGTGATCGCATCCGAAAGGATACCGCCGCGCAGACGATGCCAAAAATCGATACCATCCGTTTTCATGCCCGAAAGGCTGGCAGTGGCCGTCAGGTCGCCAATCGCCTCAATGGAAGAGACGAAGTAGATGATCATGAAGGGAATCAGCAGGTCCCATTTAAAGGCAAGGCCCTCATGGAGCGGCTGCGGCAGGACCAGCCAGGGGCCTCCGTTCGATTCCGGCCAACTCAGCATGCCGAAGGCCGCTGCCAAACCGAAACCAATCCCGATCGCGATCACGGGACCGCAAATGCGGAGCATGGGCTTGCCCAGGACCTGCGTCCCGATCAACGCAACCACAACAATGGCCGAGAGGATAAAATTCTGAGTCCAGGCTTCAGGACCACTGCCGTCGGGGATGCTGGCGATGGAGTGCCCCGCGACAGGAATCAAATTCAGACCGATCAAGAGCACCACGATCCCGGCAATGATCGGTGAAAAATAGCGCCGCAAGGCCGGCAGGAAAAAGGAAAGTACGAACTGCAGCGGCACGGCCGCCAGTGTCATCCCGCAAGCCAGCGGCAGGCCGCCCTCCTGCCCCGCACGCAAGAGCAGGTCCAGGTAGGCGAAGCTGGTGCCGTTGACCGAGAGCAAACCGGATCCGATCGGCCCGATGCGCTTGGCCTGAAGAAAGGTTCCCAGCCCCGCCGAGAACAGGCACATACTGACGAGGTAGCCCTGATTCTGCGCCTCGACCCCGACGACCGAGATGTAGATCAACGCCGGCGTAATACAGCCGATAAACATCGCCACCACCTGTTGAAGTGCCGCCAGCGCGGCCTTGCCCGGAGCCATACGGCTGTCGTGCGGATACAGGAGTTCGGATTTCTTCTCGGCTGGAGGCATGTGAGCCGCTGAGCAGGTTCTTTACCAGCTTTGTCGATTCGATGCGCTTCCCGGCATCTGGCACGGTTCCTGTTTGCCCTCCGGAACATGTCCCAGAAAAAAGCCGCACCTATCCTCGTCCTCAGTGCCATGCCTTCCGAGATCATCATGATCCGGCATGCCATGACCGCCCGGAAGGAGGGCACGCTTGAGATTTATCCCTACGTCAGCGGCAAAATCGGGAAGCTCAAAATCATCACCGCGGTCACCGGCGTGGGGGTGACCAACGGGGCCATGTGCACCGCCCTCTTCATTCATCATTTCAAACCGCAGGCCGTAATCGTTTCAGGCACCGGCTCCCGCTTCAACCACGCCCTGCGCTGCGGCGACACCATGATCTCCAAAAAGACGATCCATCACGCGGCCGGCAGCCTGACCGACGACGGCATGGTTTACCGCAAGGTACGGGGCCCCCTCCCCGACATGATGACCCATTACGCCTATCCGCCCGACAAGGCGCTCTTCAAGGAAGCCCAGGCCGCCGTCAAGACCTACGAAGCCGAGGAAATGGAAATCGACGGCGAGCGCTACACGCCGGAAGTGCGGCCCGGCATCGTCACGGCCAGCGACCTCTTCGGTGTGTCCGAGGCGAAAATCGCCGACATGAAGAAGAAGCTCAACCCCGACATCATGGAGATGGAAAGCGCCGCCATCGCCCAAGTCTGTGACCACTTGGGCTACCCGCACATTGTTTTCCGGGCCGGAAGTAACCTGACCCAGTCCAATCCGGGGACCGCCTACCGGAAATACGGACAAGCCGCCGCCGCCAGTGCCGGCCGCTGGACGGCACACTTCCTCAAGCACCTCAGTTCCAAGCAGGCATGAAAGCCTTCCATATCGGCAAAGGCGACTGGGACGGCTTTGTCGCAGCCCTGATCAACAACCTCGTACAGTTGCTGATTCTGACGCCGCTTTGCCTCGGCGTACTGGGCTTTTCCGCGGAACTGGTGATCGGGCGAATCCTCCCGGGCATCGCCGTTTCCTTTCTGGTCGGCAACTTTTATTATGCCTATCTGGCCCAGCGTGAAATGCGCCGGACCGGACGCGATGACGTCTGCGCCCTGCCCTACGGGATCAGCACACCGGCGGTCTTTGCCAACGTGTTCCTCGTCATGCTGCCGGCCAAGTTGATGGCCGAAGCACAGGGGCTGCCGGACCCGGAGCAGATCGCATGGGAAGCCGGCCTACTGGCCTGCTGCATCGGCGGGATCATCGAATTTCTCGGCTCCTTCTGCGCGGCGGGACTGCGCCGAGCCATTCCACGGGTGGCCTTGATCAGTACCCTCGGCGGAGTGGGACTCGGCTTCCTCGGCATGGCCTTCCTCTTTCAAGTCATGGAATCACCGCTGGCCGGAATTCCCGTGTTCTTTCTCAGCCTCAGTCTCCTCTTGCGCCCCTTCAACCTGCCGGTCTGGCTGCCGGCCACCGGCATCATCCTGGCCGTGGGAACCGCGTTGGGATGGATGACCGGCGCGGCTCCGGTCGAGACACTCGGACTCGCACCACTCTCACAAATCGGACTTAACCTGCCCACCCTGCAGATCGGCCACCTATGGGCTGCCACCGGCAATGCCGAGCTCGCCACCATACTCAGCGTCGTCCTCCCGATCTCTTTGCTCGGCGTCATCGCTTCCCTGCAAAATATCGAGTCCGCCGCCGCCGCGGGTGACAGTTTTCCCGAACGCCCCAGCCTCATCGTCAATGGACTCGGCACCATCGCGGCCGCCTGTTTCGGCTCCCCCTTCCCCACCTCCATCTACATCGGCCATCCGGCTTGGAAGAAAATGGGGGCGAGGGACAAGTACTCCATTTTGAACGGGCTCGGGGTCGGCCTGCTTTGCCTGAGCGGGTCATTGGCCGCCATCGTCTGGCTGATCCCGGTGGAAGCCGGCATCACGATCATCTTCTGGATCGGCCTGATCATCGTGGCGCAGTCCTTCGAGACCTCGCCGAAGCACCACTACCCGGCCGCCATCGTGGGGATGATGCCCGGGCTCGCCGCATGGATCATTGTCATGGCCAATACTCTGGTGAGCGGCTTGATCACCACCGACGGCTCGATCCGGGGACTGACCGAAAGCTTCCTGCAAAGCCAGGCCGCAGCCGGGAATTTCCTGCGCGGCGGGATCGCGCTGCAACAGGGCTTCCTGATCACAGCCATGTTGTGGTCCGCCATCACGGTCGCCATCCTCGACCGCGAATTCCACAAAGCCGCCTTCGTTTCACTGATCGCATCCGGCATCGCCGCATTCGGCTTGATCCACGGATTCGTGCTCAGCAACGGAGGCGCGGTGGTCGAGATTCCCCTCTTGACCGCGCTGACCGGAACCAGCCCCGAAAGGTGGATTGCGGCCCCCGGCGAAACCGTCGGTTACCTGATCGCGGCAGGCATTTTCTTCATAATTTACCGGTTGAACCGGATAAAGAGTGGACATCACGAAGGGCTCCATACCTGATAGGCTGCATTATGATGATTCGAAAGATACCGGATAACTTTAAGCGAATCTATTCAAAGGAGGACATCGCTTATCGTGTGTACAAGATGGCTGGCGACGTACGCCACTGGGTCACGGAAACCCATGAGGAAGACGGACAACAGGTCCTGGCGATCTGTGTGCTGCGGGGCGGCGTGTTCTTCTTTGCCGATCTGCTCAAGGAAATCCCCTACACGGTCGAACCATCCTTTTGCCGGGCCATGAGCTACTCCTCCGAGGACAACACACAGGGCAACGAATTCCGTCTGGTGGTCGAACCGGCTGAGATGAAAGGTCGTCGCGTGCTCCTCGTCGATGACATCTGCGACAGCGGCAAGACCCTGCGCAACCTCCACGATTATGCGCTCAAGAACGGTGCGAAGGAAGTGCGTACCGCCGTCCTGATCCACCGCAAGCACGAGGACTCCGTCTATACGCCCGACTACATGGGCTTCGAATACGACGGTCCCGAGTGGTTCGCCGGCTATGGGATGGAAGACAAGAACCACAATTCCAACTTCCCCGAAGTGTACATCATCGAAGGGGAAACCGTTGAGACCCCCGGCAAGCCGACCGCTTCTACAATTCAGTAGAAAGTTTAATAACGCATTTTAAGTGACACATAAGACCGCGGCGATTAGTTCCGCGGTCTTATGTTCTTACATCGTTCACGCTTCCTCAAGGTATTACAACTGTGGCCGCTCTGGCTCTTCGCCGCGACACCTCTTGGCGCGCAGAACCTGTCGCTGGTCATCGATCTCAGCGATAGCTCCATCACCTGGGGCGGATCGCTCGAGAGCTTGGTTCCCGGCGCCCTGCCGCCACCTCCTACATTTGGCCTCTTTGCCACTCCGAACTACTCGCTGGAACTTCCGGACCTGCTCGCGCAGAATATTTCAGACATCAATCCGCCCGCCTCCCTCCCGATCGACTATATCCTTTTTGATGTCGATACCGGAACCGGCCTGATCAATGGCCTTCAGATATCGCCCGGTGCCCTCTTGGCCCTCTCTCCCATACCAGCCCCGGACACAAGGTATCAAATCATTCCCGGAATCAACAGCCTGACGGGGGATTTAGGACTCACCCAACCCTCCCTCGAAACAATCCTCAACGATCTGAGCCTGGGCGATTACACACTCTCCGACATGACAGCCTTCTGGTCCGGGGGCATCAATATCTCGGTGGTTCCGGAAGCCAAGCAGTACGCACTCACCTTGTCCCTGCTCAGTCTTGCTTCGCTGTGCTTGAGCCGACGGCGCCGCTAGACGCGACTTACAGACAAACGAAGGGCGTATCCCTAAGGACACGCCCTTCTCACTCTGACAACCCCTGAAACTAACTAAATAATTTCGCTTAATCGGCGGAATGCTTCGACATTTCCGGATGGATCCGGAGGCCTTCATCCACACGCCCTTCAGCCGGCAGCTCGGCCAGCTTCGGAACGACGTCCTTCACCACTTCGAGACTGATCTTGTTCAGGCTCGCGTAGATATCGCTCAAGTCGCTGAACTCCCAGGGAGCAATCCCCTCCGCCGGATTTGAAATGATCACGAGGCTGGCGTAATTGATCCCCAGCTGACGGGCATAGGACATTTCGGTGCCGACATTCATGGTCACCACATCACCGTTCATGCGGCTGAAAAATTGGATCTCGGCCGCCGTTTCGAAGCGCCCGCCCGCGGCCTGCACCACCGTCCCTTTGTCAAAGACATTGATCTTGTTATAGCTGTCTTCCTTGCGCAGCACGGTCAACGCCGACTCATAGAGCGCATCGTGCACCAAGGGATCCGTAGCCGGAATAAAGCGGGCCAGGATCAAGCCTTCAGCGGAAGTCACCTCACGCGGGAAGTAACGCGGGCGGCTCGTATTGAAATCAATGAAATCGTGCGGCACGATAAAGTCCTGGGTCTTCATCGCCGGATTGATCGCCCCGGCGGTGGCTCCACCGATGGCTTCTTCCACTCCGAGGTCATACAGTGCGGCCCAACCGGCCAGGTATTTCTGCCCACCGTGTCCGTGCATATAGTAAAAGGGTACGCCTTCGATCTCGCCGTAGTAAATCGTCGGTGATTCGCCCAGCTTGGTTTCCACCTTGAACTGGTCGGTCAGGATGCCCGAATCCAGCAGCGCATCATTCAGGTAGGTGCCACCAACCACGGCGATTTTCGCCTTCGGCACCTCCGACCATGACGAGGCCACCGGTGCCGAAATAGCAACAGCAATTATAATTAACTTAACAATGCGATTTGATTTACAATTAAACATTCTAATCCAGTTTTAGCAGATGCAGGACCAATTTATAATTCCCGGAAAAATCCGAATACAAAGATTACATTACAGTAAAGCTTCCAGGCAAACACGGCTCAGACGTCCCGTGCTTTGGCCTGCTGCCTGCTATAAGCCGGCTCTATGAGTATCGCTACCACTATACCGATCGTCGACATGGCCCCCTATCTGGAAGGCACGCCCGAGGGCAAAGCCCAAGTGGCAACAGAAATATATAATGCCGCCCACAATGTCGGATTCACTTATTTAAAGAACTTCGGCATGTCCGAGGACTTGCTGGAAGCGGCCTTTAAGGTCTCGCAGTCGGTATTCAACTGTGACGAAAAATTCAAGGTGCCCTTCAACCCCGAGGCCAATCACGGCTTCACCCAAATGAAAGGCGAAGCGCTGGATCCAACCAAGCCCGCGGATTTAAAAGAGACCTTTACCTGCCGCAACCTGGCCAATCAACCAAGCGGACCGGACTACTGGCCCAATCCCCAATTCGAAGCCTTCATGCGAGTCTTCCATGCCCGCATCGTAAAAATCGCAGCCGATATCATGGGTGCCTTCGCACTCGCTCTCGGTCTTGAACCGGATTACTTCGACAAGCGCCATACCGGTCTCACGCAAACACTTCGCCTCCTTCACTACCCGCCGGTCGAAGAAGTCGCCGAAGGGCAGCTCGGAGCCGGCGCCCATACCGACTACGGCACGATTACCGTACTCTTTCAGGATCCCTCCGGCGGACTGCAGGTGCAGAACCTTGCCGGTGAGTGGATCGATGCACCCCCGATTCCCGGCACCGTGGTCATCAATACCGGCGACCTGATCTCCCGCTGGAGCAATGATTTCTTCAAGTCGACCCCGCACCGCGTCGTGCCGCGTCCGGCAGCGATGAAGAACGGGCGTCTTTCCATCGCCTTCTTCAGCGATCCGGACCCCGAGGTCATGATTGAAACCTTCCCGAACTGTATCACCGAGGCAAACCCGGCCAAGTACGCCCCCATCACCGCGGGCGAACATATCCGCGAGCGCATCATGGCCTCCCAGGCCAAGGCCTGAGCACAGAATCATTCTGTTGACCCTGTTATCAGGTCCCGCGAATTGTCGGTGTCGGCTGCTCGATCCCTAGACCTCTCGGACGGATAGGGATATCCGTCCCTACCCCAAAAATAGAATGCGGAGCTGTCAGCATTCGTGCATATTCGTGTGCATTCGTGGTTCCAAAAGCACATCGCTGTCAGAAATTATTCTGTTTACCTTTTCATCATGAGAGGAAAGGCAGAATCATTCCAGCAACGGCGTGCTCGCCCTGAGAGTTGAAACAGGATTATGGATGACAAAATGATTCCGGTACTCCGGTTGTAAGCATCATTCTGCCGATAATGATTCTGCCGAAGAATCGATCACAACTAGCTGGTAACAACGGAGCGTCCGCAAGCGGGACACGCCACGCCGTAGGAACGAAGGCGGGACACGCCACGGATCGAATAATCATTCTGTTGGCCCTGTTATCAGGTCCCGCGAATTGTCGGTGTCGGCTGCTCGATCCCTAGACCTCTCGGACGGATAGGGATTATCCGTCCCTACCCCCAAAATAGAATGCGGAGTTGTAAGCATTCGTGCACATCCGTGTGCATTCGTGGTTTCACAACACAGCGCTGCGAGCAGTTCACCATTCTGCCCAGGCGTCCGCAAGCGGGACACGCCACGCCGTAGGAACGAAGGCGGGACACGCCACGGATCGAATAATCATTCTGTTGGCCCTGTTATCAGGTCCCTCGAATTGCCGGTGTCGGCTGCTCGATCCCTAGACCTCTCGGACGGATAGGGATATCCGTCCCTACCTCTCTAAAAGTATGCGGAGTTGTAAGCCATTCACGTAAATTAACGTACATTAACGGTTCTCAAAAAGCAGCGTGGTCAGCATTCGTGCACATCCGTGTGCATTCGTGGTTTCAAAACACAGCGCTGCTCGAATCATTCTGTTGGCCCTGTTATCAGGTCCCTCGAATTGCCGGTGTCGGCTGCTCGATCCCCAGGCCTCTCGGACGGATAGGGATATCCGTCCCTACCTCTCTAAAAGTATGCGGAGTTGTAAGCCATTCACGTAAATTAACGTACATTAACGGTTCTCAAAAAGCAGCGTTGTCAGCATTCGTGCACATCCGTGTGCATTCGTGGTTTCAAAACACAGCGCTGCTCGAATCATTCTGCCTATAATAATGCTGCTATCTCAGTTGCCGACCGGACTACGGGATCAAGGTTTTCTCCAACCACTTTGCGGCATAGGGACAGGGCGGCACGTCGACCGGCTCCAGAATCGCGCCATGCGTCGTGTGTGGCAACGCGATGAACTCGTGAACCACACCAGCGGCTTCCAAGGCCTTCACCAGGGCTTCGGATTGCTTGATGTTCACCACGTCATCCTCCATCCCGTGCACGACCAGCATGGGCGCATCATCGGCGGTCACATAGCTCACGGTGGAAGCATCCTTGTATTCCTGATAGATCGGGTGCCCTTCCGGTTGCCATAAGACCACATGCCCGACAACCGTCCCCAACAAGCCGGCAGCAGTCGGGCTTTGCCGCAAGGCCGCCAAAGTATCATGCAGACCCGACATCGGCACCACGGCTTGTAGCCGGCTGCTCATTCGGTTCACCGGATCAAAGGCATCGGGATCCGCGACGTCATCCAAGACACCGAGAAAGGTAATCATCGTCGCGCCCGAAGAGTGTCCCAGCCCGCCGATATGCTCCGGGTCGATACCGTAGTCCGCCGCATGATAACGGATAAACTGAACCGCGCGCTGCACATCCCGGATTTGGACGGGCAACTGGTTCTTTGGAGCCAATCGATGGTTCACCGAGAAAATAGTGAATCCGGCCTCATACATCGGCTTGAAGAGCTGGTAGCGCTCTCCCATGAAATTGGGGAACACGCCACGGACATGTAGATCCACATCCAAGTCCTTGAGCGGGACGTCATCGTATTCCCCGTTTGCCGTAAACCCGGTGCCCATGACGAAGACCACCCCGTAGCCGTTCGGCTTCGCCGGCTTGTAAACGTCGAGCAAAAGCGCCGTACCGTGATCCATGCCGTAGATCACATTCTGCTCACTGGGACGCAGGTAATCATGCGTCACCGGCTCGGCAGCCAACATAGAAAGCGTGCAAGTAATCAGGAGTAAAACGACGTATTTCATCAATGAGTAATTCGGCTTGTTGAATATTGGAGTGGTAGCACCGTCCCGATGCGCACCCACGTGCTAATAAACGAAGTTGTCTGAAAATTCCTGCGGCGTGCGGACACGCCTGCGCGACCTTAACAGCTATCCTTCGAGATGACTCCAGCAATTCGGATACCAATGCCGAGGTGCAATTCGGCGCATTACCTGCTAAATTAGAGACATGTATACGCCCAATCCCGACCTCAAGGAATTCGTCCAAAGCCTCCCCAAAACGGAAACCCATCTCCATCTCGAAGGCGCCTGCCCCTACGAGATGATCCAGCGCACCAATCCGGAAAAATACAGAACCGCCCCACCCATGTGGGACGACAGCTTCCGCTACGACAGTTTCGACCAGTTCATGGACATGTATGCGGAGTTCTGCGCGGCGGTGTTCACCAGTGCCGAGGCTTACCACGAGTGCGCCAAGAAGATCCTGCAGAACTGCGCGGATCAAAACTGTCGCTATGTCGAGACCAGCTTCCACATCGCCTCATTATTTGGCGGGACCATGTCTGGCCCCGAGCTCGTACAGGCCGTGCTCGACGCGGCACCGAAAGGTCTCGAAGTACGTGTCTTCATGGGCATGTGCCACAACGATTACACGGGCATCGGCAAGACGATCATCGACGACTGCATCAAATGGGAAAAGCTCAGCGGGGTCGACATCCACGGGCCGGAATACATCCCGATGGAGCCCTGGACCAAGGACATCTGGCAAAAGGCCGCCGACGCCGGCAAGATCCTCAAGGCCCACGCCGGTGAATTCATGCCCGCTTCCTTCGTTCGCTACTGCATTGAGGAGTTGAACGTCCGGCGTATCCAGCACGGCGTCCGCTGCATCGAGGACCCCTCGGTCGTCGACCTCATCCTCGAAAAAGATGTCACCCTCGACGTCTGCCCCATCAGCAACGTCAAACTACAGGTCGAAGGCGTCACGGACATGGCCCACCACCCGATCCGCAAACTCTTCGACGCCGGTGTGCGCTGCACGGTCAATTCCGACGACCCCTTCATGTTCGGCAACAGCTTGAGCGAGGATTACTATGGGCTCGCGACGGACCTCGGCTTCACGCATGCAGAACTGGCCAGACTCGCCCGCAACGGCTTCGAAATCGCCGACTGGGAGAGCCCGGAGCGGAAAGACTGTATCCGTGAGTTGGATGCGATCGCGGGATCCGGACGTAGCCTCTAATCAGCATGGCTGATAAAGTGACGATTAACGATCCAGAGTGCCGCGGATGCTTGATTCATAACCTCAGCTTGTTTTGGCTACGCAGCATCATTTACCGAATCATGCGCGGACTCAAAAACTTCACTCTCTGCCTCTCGATCGCGGCGCTCGCCGGCTGCGCCAGCACAGAGGTACCGATGCCCCAGTACTCGATGGCCGATGCAGCGATCCAGACACAGGCGCAAACACACAAGCTGGTTCTGCTCCCAAGCAATCACAGGTCCCGTTCCGTCGAGAACTTCCTCCCGCTGTATCCGAGACTCGACCAAAGCCTCCAGGCCTATCTGGAGGCAAATGGCTTCGAGGTCAGTTATGCGGCTGACTTGAAACCACTCTCGACCGGGCGCATCGCCGACGACAGCGGCTATTTCGGGGACTACGATGCGACCAAGCACCTTGCCGAAGCACGCCGAAGTGCAAGCAAGCCCGGCGACTGGACCGTGCGTCCGGTCCTCCGTTTCGACCACGTTCAGCTCGAGTTTCCTTATACCACTTACACCTGGGCGGGCGTGAAACGCAAGGTCCGGCAGTCGGACAATCAGCATTCCGCAGGCTGGACCACAAACACCACGATCACACTCGAAATCAAGATCCAGGATGCATTGGGACGACTCATGTTCAGCAGCCGGGGAGGCATCTGCCTCGCAATGGAATCCAATGCAAAAGACAAGGGCTTTGAAACCGAGATGACCCTCGACCCGATCACGAATGACGAAATCAAGGAATCAGAACTCGAAGAAGCCATCCGGATCGCGCTCCACCCCTTGATCCAAATTCCCGGGAAGCAGTAGCTTCCAGAGACTGGCTGATAGCTTAAGCTTCGAGATTGGGTCCGATCAGGCTGCGCAGGCACTCCGGCGTGGCCCAAGAACTGGTTCCGATGTATTGCCCCAGAAAGGCTTGTCCGGCTCCGATATGCATCCCTGCCTCGGACCAGGCCGGGGTCACAACCGAGCCGACCAGTAAATAGTCGGCCGACTCGCACAATCGCACGGCCTTGTAGGCATTGCCAGGCGTCGTAACCGCCAGTTGCTCTCCTGCATTCAGCTCGCGCCCCATCCGAACGCAAGTGGAGCGCCCGTCTTCGAAAAACTGGAAATAGTCCGCCGGTCCGCCATCGATGAGGATGTGATGGTCATCGGACGCCAGCCAATGCAGGTGATTTTGCGGCGACTCACGCGTCAGCGCATAATAAATCATATTACTCGCCGGCAGGGCCAGCTCCCCGTGGAGCACTTCGAGCCCCGAACGGAACATCAGACGAAAGAAACCCGCCTCCCCTAGCAAAGGTTCCAACCCAAGCGACGCGTACTTCGGAGGCAGCGGCATCAGTGCACTTCGCTTTGCGCCTTGAACTTGCCCGAAAGCAATCCGGCCAGTACCAGTTGCGAGGGGTGGTAGCACATCAAGGGGATCAGGACCAGCGCCGGATCCACGACCCCCGGAGCCGCAGCCAGGATCGAGGTGGCCAGCGGCAGCCCGGTAGCCAGCGATTTCTGGCTGGCACAGAAAAAGGCGGTCACACGCTGGGCATGGTTCGGTCGAATCCAGGCCGAGCTCAACCAAACCAGCCAACTGGCCAAGAGCAGCAGGCCGACGGTACTGGCGATGACCGCCACAACCGAAGCTCCGCTGAGCTCATCCAGAAAGCCGGATTGTACGCTGTTGGCAAAAGCGGCGTGGACAATGAACACGATGATTCCGGTGCTCACTTTCTTCGACTTCTTTGCGATCAAGGTCGCCTTGCCCGGAACGATCTTTCGAATGATTTGGCCGACAATCAAGGGCACGATAATCAACATCGCCAGCTTGGAAAAAAGCGGTGTAAGCGGGACGTTGGCATCCGCCTCCGCCGCCAAATAAGCAACCGAGACAGTGGGTACGACCAGCACGGAAAGCAGGTTCGAAAAGACCGTGGAGAAAATCGCATTCGATGTATTCCCCCCCGAGACCGTGGCAAAGGTGATGGCCGAAGCCACTGTCGTCGGAAGAATCGAAAGCAACCAGAGCCCGGTCCGCAACTCCGGCGCCAGAAACAGTGAAACCGGGATCAGGTACAGGCCCGTCACAACGGGGAACCAGAGGTAGTTCCAGGACAGCACAAAAACATGCAAACGTTTGGGCCGGTAGCCGGAGGTCAACTCGCTGGTCGGCAAAGACAGCCCCTGAAGGAAGAAAATAATCCAGACGCCCAGCTTCGTGGTCACTTCCGAGTGTAGAAGGCCGCCTTTGGCCGCGGGGCCCGGAAGCAGAATCGCGAGCAGCACAGCCCCCAAAAGGATCAGGATAAAACTGTTTTTCTTTATAAAGTTTTGCATAACTCCAGCAGGGCAAGCGGCACGGACGCACTCACCTCCCGAAAGATAAATTGAATTCCTATGCTACGTTTCTCATCCAGCATGAGCGGCACTGTCAAGGCGGGTAATTGTGCCAGGCTTGCAGGCGACGTCAGCCGCAGGGTTTTCTCCCTCAGGTCCGGCGTTGCCGCCGAAGGGGGCACGGCCGCTCCCGGACAGACCGGTAATGCGAGGAAATCGTAGTCGGAAAAATAATGTTCGAACCAGGCCGCAAGCCGCATTCGAAGCCCTTCGGCCGACTCAATATCTTCCCCCGACCATAAAGCCCCGCGTTGAATTCGAGCCAACACTGCCGGGTCGTAATAGTCCTTGTAGTAACGAATGCGCTCCTTGTGCAGGGCATAGGCCTCACGGCTTTGCAGCACGTTGAAAGCTTTGTTGGAATCCGGCATCAGCGACAAAAGCCCGGCCGCATCCCCGGGCTCACCCAAGCCCAAGCCGGCGGCCGCCCGCGTCAGGACCTCCTCGCTTTCGGCATCCACCAGTCCGGACGGAATCAACAAACTGCCCCTCAGCCGGCCGAAAGCCGCCTCGCCCCCATCAAACCATGCCTCGAGGACAGATCGCATATCCTCCGCAGTCCGAGTGAACCAGCCTATGGTATCAAAGGATTCAGCCAGTGGATAAGCGCCTCCCATACAATACCCGGGCACCCAGCGAATTCCATAAATCCCGCACAATGCGGAAGGGACCCGGATCGACCCTCCCGTATCCGTGCCAAAGGCCAGTGGCAAATAGCCCGCCCCCACCACATAGGCCGAACCGCTGCTCGAACCGCCACTCAGACAGTCCGGACGGCTCGGATGGGGACAATCCCCATAATGGGGATTTTCTCCTGAAAGCCCGTAGGCAAACTCGTTCATCTGTGTCTTCATTACACAGGACGCCCCAAGCCTGCGCAGCTCAAGGACCAGTTCACTGTCGTCCGTTACCGGATGATCCACCAGGTCCGGCATCAGGGATGAATTGTGGGTCGGCCAACCCCGGATATTGAAAAGATCTTTCAGCGCATAGGGCACCCCGGCAAGTGCTCCGCCCCCGGCGACGGCCGAGGCGCTCAAATCAGCACTCACAACCGACGTATCCGTTTTTTCAATGCACGCCGCGACAACCGAGCGCACCGCTTCGGCCCATGACTGCGCGTCATGCTTCGCGAGTTCCCGCCACTCGTCCAAACTACGCGGGGGCTCATTCATCAAAGTCCTCCCTTCCCCCGGAGAAATGCTCCCGAAGGCTCACCCTGAACATGACCGTCGGTAAACACGCATTGCCCCCGGAGCCAACTGCTCTGCACTTCCAAACGCTGCGTCATGCCACAGTAGGCAGAATGCCGGTGACGGTAGAGCAAGTCTTCCGCTGCGATCGAGCGGGGCACTGTACTTGGGCGAATGAGAACAAAATCGGCATCGGCCCCGACTCCCAGTTGGCCTTTCCCCTTCATGCCCATGATGGCAGCCGGCCGGGTCGATACCATGTCGACCAGACGCCCCATATCGGGCCCCGCGCCGATGCTGACCCGGTCGAAGAGCAAGGGAAGGCCGTGCTGCAAGCCAGAGATCCCACCCCAGGCGGAATAAAAGTCGCGACCTGTTTTCATCTCCGGCGGACAGGGAGAATGGTCCGAACCGATGGTATCGATCCGTCCGGCCAGCACCGCGGCCCATTGCGCATCCACCACTTGATGCGGTCGCAAAGGCGGCGCGCATTTGGCCGCAGGCCCGATCCTCTCGGCATCTTCCAGGTCGAGAAGCAGGTAGTGCGGGCAGGTCTCACAAAGGATGTCGACCCCCTCGGCCTTGGCGGCATCAATCACATCGAGCACTTCGGGGGCACTGACGTGAACGATGGTGATCGGGCATCCGGTCTCCTTCGAGAGTTCAATCGCAATCCGCACCGCACTGACCTCCGCTTCGACCGGCCGTGAAGCCTCCCAGTCTGTCGCGCTTTCACGTTGTGCCAAACGCGCCGCCGCCGGCTCCAAAACCGCTGGGTCTTCCGCATGGAGGGCGAGTCGCAAGCCCGTGCGGGCGATGCGTTGCATGCCCGCACGCAGCGTTTCGGTGTCCGAGTTGATAAAATCATCCGTTCCGCTGGGCGACATGAAGGCCTTGAATCCGCAGACCCCGGCATCCGCCAAGGGTTCAAGCTCATCCAGGTTCCCGGGAACGAGCCCACCCCAGAGGCCGTAATCGACATAGGACTTCCCTTCGATCGCCTTGAGTTTCAAATCAAGGGCGGCGAGCGAAGTGGTCGACGGGATACTGTTCAAGGGCATCTCGACCAGCGAGGTCACTCCACCCGCCGCGGCCGCAGCCGTACCGGTCTTGAATCCTTCCCAGTGGGTGCGGCCCGGCTCGTTGAAGTGGACATGCAGATCCACCCCCCCCGGTAAGCAGTAGGCACCCGCGGCATCGATACTTTCACAGCAAGGACCTGAGACCGTGGCGGCAATGTCCGAAAAGCGCCCTCCTTCGATGCCGACCTCCATGGTCTGCCATTCGCCATCCCGCAGGATCCGGACATTATGTAATTTCGTATCCATCTCTATGCTACAGTTGACGATCCAAAGCCAGCACGGCCTTCAACATGACACGCAAGGCCATCAGGCAATCCTCCTCCGATGCGAACTCGTCGGGATGATGACTCAGCCCCTTCCGGCAACGAACCGCCAGCAAGCCGACCGGGCAAACACCCGCGACCTTCATGCTGTCATGCCCCGCCCCGCTGAAGATCCGCAGGGCGTCCCCCTGCTCCTGCTCGCAGGCACCCGAAAGCAGATCGGTCAGGGCGGCGTCGCAGGACACATTCCCGGCCTGATGCACGACCCGGTAGCGGAATTCCAAACCGCTGCGCAGTGCGATCGCCTTCAAATCGGCCGAAAGTTGCTCGTGCGCCTGCGTCAGGCCCGCCTCGTTGGGATAGCGTAGATCGATCGTAAAACGCACACTGCCGGGAATCACATTGCTGGCATTCGGGCGCACTTCGACCTGTCCGACCGTCGCGCGAACCCGTTCGTCCGAGCGGCAGAGTTGATTGACGGCCAGCATCATTTCACAGGCATAGGGCAAGGGGTCCTTGCGCAAGCGGGCGGGAATGGTGCCGGCGTGCCCCGCCTCGCCGATCACCTCGACTTCGGAGCGTAGCTGGGCCGCGATATTTGTAAAGACGCCCAGCGCGCGCCCTGCCGCCTCAAGGACGGGCCCCTGTTCGATATGTGCTTCGAGAAAATAATCCTGTGGCCGGATAAAGGGCTCGGCAGCCAGCAGCTCGTCGATCGACTCCGCACGGTCCACCAGCCATTCCCCCAGGGTCTTCCCGTATTCGTCGGGCATGTGAAGCCAGTCTTTCTCGAACTGCCCGCTTAAATACCCGCTCCCGAGAAAAGTGCTCTGAAAGCGCACGCCTTCCTCGTCGCAAAATGCACTGACCCCGAGATTGTGTTTCATCTCGACACCCGCAGTGTTCAAGACATCGGCCACGGCGATCGCCAACACCACTCCAAGGGTGCCGTCATAAGCCCCGGCATTGATCACGGTGTCGTAGTGGGACCCCAGATGAATCGCCGGCGCCTCATTGCCCGCTTCGGCGTAGCTGCGCCAACCGGTCACGTTGGTCAAGGCATCGTAATTCACCTCCATCCCGGCCTCGCCCATCCAGCCCTTCAGACGGTAGGCCGCTTCCTCCGCAGCCGGCGAAAAAAGGATCCGCTCCAGCCACTCCTTATTGGAGGAAATCGTCTTCAGCGTCTGCAAGCGCTCAATCATGCGCTGGCCGGCGGCTTCAATCGCAGCTTCCAGTTCCATCAACTCCCCCGGTAGGTGGAATAGCTCCACGGTGAGGCCAGGAGCGGCACATGGTAACTCTCTCCGGCGGTGAGGTTGACTTCAAGAACCACGACATCGAGAAAAGGGGGATCGGCCAAGGGCACCGATTTGCCCTTGTAGTAATCCCCCATCGCGAAGGAGAGGCGGTAGCTGCCGGTGACAAGTGCCTCGCCGGTCAACAAGGGGGCGTCCGTCCGGCCATCCGCATTGGTGACTCCAGCTGCGATTTCCGCCCACGCAGGCGCGGTGGGACTCTTGAATTCGAGATGCCATGACACCCCGGCGGCTGGCGTGCCACCGTAAGTATCAAGGACATGTGTACTTAGTTTTCCTGACATTATGATTCCTGAGGTGTGTCGACTAAACTGCAGATGCGATGCCAACCGATCCGGGCAATTTGAAAAAGACAAGCCATGCGCTCGGCCTCGGGACTGGCCTGGCAGCGGACCTCCAACATGGGCAGGACATCCGCAGCCGGATGCTCGGTCACGCAAAGGATGAAGGGATGGCCGAAGCGCTCCCGGTAGGCCGCCAGGACCTCCCGCATTTGTGCCAGCGTTGCTTCCGGCAAGGCGGCAAAGCCCGCACGCTTTTGTTCGGCCTGCGAGAAATCGGTCAACTTGGGCAACTGGTCGAGTTTGGCCGCCAGGTCCGGGTGCGCCTGGATCAAGGCCACCTGCTGCTCGGGGCTGGCCCCGTAGAGGGCCGACTCGCAAGCCGCCTGCAAGGCCTTCACATGACTGAAAGGACGCTGCCCGGCGGCGAGCTCGACGACCCAGGGCGAATGCTCGAAGACCTGCCCCAGCGCCTCGCTGAACGCTTCCCGGCTTAAACCGTTGAGTGTCTTTAAATCCATAAGGTTTCCTTGCCTGAATAACTTAAGTCGTCGCCATCTGCGGCACGCGGACGCGATCACTGTAATTGTAAAGCACGATCCCCGACAGGACAAGCACCACGCCCACGATCTTGGACGGGCTGAGGCTTTCCCCCAACAGGATCGCGGAACTGAACACCGCAATGGGCAATTCGACCGAGGCGAGAACCCCACCCAGGCTGCTCCCGGTAATCGGCAGCCCCTTCATCAAGGTCAGGACCGGCAAGGTCTGCCCCACCACCCCCAGCACGATGGCCATGATCAGAAACGAGCCCAGCTGCCCGTCCAGCGGATACCAGAGCGAAGGCACAAAGCACCATACGATCAGGCAGCCCACCAGGCCGAAGGCGGAGATGGAGAAAGAGCGAAACTCCACGGTGGTAAAAGACGCCACCCCGGGAGTCAGGATGAAGACCAACGCATAACAGAAGGAAGCGGCCAGCGCACTGAAGACCGCGGCCACGGCGCCCGGTTCGCCCAGACTGGAAAAGATCTGGGTGGTCAACGTAGCCCCGATCAGGACCAGCAGGATCGAACACAACTTGGGCGCGGAGAAGCTCTGGTTCCCCGAAATCAGGGAAACGGCATAGACCACGGGGAGGTACATGAACATGAGCGTGGCGGCAATGGCAACGGGCCCGAGGCTGAATGCGAGGAACAGCAGGTTCCCCACCCCGACCGAGGCCAGCCCGATGCCGGACAGCTGCAGCCACTGGCTCCACCCCCGCGGCCGCACCGTCTTCAAAAAGCCGCGCGCAAAACAACCATAGTAGAGGCTGGCAAACAAAGCCTCGACCAGAAACACCTGCAGGAACGATGCCCCCAGGCTGTAGGCAAATTTAATGAGCACACCATGGAACCCCCAGCAGCAGCCGGTATTGAGTACCAAGGCGATCCCTTTCCATCGGTCTCGCGTATCCATGACTGCTTATTCCGATTCCGCTTCAAAGACCTGGTCCGCTTCCGCCCAGGGTGGCGAACAGGTCACCACCATGACCAGATCCGTCTCTTCCGGATTATGAATGGAGTGCCACTGCCCCGGAATAATGGCAACCGCCTCGCCCGGCTCCATCGCGCAGTCTTCGCCGTCCAGATGCATGATCCCTTTGCCTTCGACAATGTGATAGGTCTCCTCGCTCTTCAGGTGGTAGTGCTTCTTCACGGTCACGCCGGGCGGAATCGTGATATAAGCGATACTCAGGTTCTTCAGACCACTGTTACGGGGACCCAGGAATTCCTTCGCGACGGCACGGTCCTCCGCCACGTAATCCTGACAATCCATGATTTTGATGATTTCCATAGCTCGAGCCCTTAGCTAGTTCTGCGCCACGCAGATCGAGAAATGTGATTCCAGTTTCCGGACCCGCTGAAACAGCGGCTAAAAAAATTCATTGGCGATCTTCGGGAAACTCCGAGATCGGCAGTGATGAGGACGGGAGGCAACCCCTCCGTCTCCGCTGTGCGGATCCACCTCCCCTGCAAGCAGAGGAGGAGCTTTGACGGGACCGGACCTCACAACACCGGTAACATAATTGAGAGTTCTCAAACTCCTCCCATGTACGCAGGGGAGGTGGCTTTCGCAGCGCGAAAGACGGAGGGGTCTCGCACACGTAACAGTCCCTGAAATGCAGCACTTCCCTAGCAATCGCCAATGAAGCGTTAAGATGCGAATCGACGATCTGGCCATAAGAACTGGAGAAGGCATATCGCGCCTCAACCGATTCAGTCCTGCTTTTTCAGCGCCACCGTCCAGCCGGAACCGTAACCGATCCCGTGTTTCTCCGCGAAACTGCCCATATTCAGGGCGAAGGAGACATTGAGCAGGCTGTTGAGATAGACCAGAGGCTCGCCTTCCGGCACAGCCCCGAAGGTGGCGGAATAAGGCAAGATGCCCTGGAAGACGGGCGTCCCATCCTTCGAAATCGTGACCTCGAGCATGCCGCCAAAATCCAGGTCCAAGGCATCCAGCAAGTCGCCGCTGATATTGGTCCATACATTCCCGTAGCGCACATCCAGTTTGAAGACGCTGCCCTTCAAGACCCCCGCCTCAACGCTGGCAGCTTGGTAAGGCAGGCTCAAGACACCGTCCAGTTCCGGGCCAACCTCCTCGAAACGGATGGTTTCCGAGGCGAGACGCGCACCGGTGTAGGCATAGACATCCCGGCCATGAAAGGTATAGGACTTGCCCGATTCCTTGCGCCGGTTGACCGCCTCATCGATCTCCCGCACTTCGGCCACACCGAGCTCGGCGGCCACAAAGGTCAGGGTGCCGTTGTCCGGGGTCACGAAATAGTGCCCGCTTTCGGTTTTAAGGACGACAGACTTGCGCTCGGTCCCGACCCCCGGATCGACCACGGAGACGAATACCGTGCCGGCCGGCCAGTAGGCTGCGGTCTGCTTGAGGGTCAGGGCCGCGAACCAGATATCATAGGGCGGCACTTCGTGGGTCAGGTCAAAAATCTTCAGCTCGGGCGAGACCCCGTAGGCCACGCCTTGCATGGCAGACACGGCACCGTCGCCCAAACCGAAATCGGACTGGAATACGAGGGCGCTCGGCGCGGCCGTCAAACGAAGGACACTCAGGAGGAATAGAAGGGATAGGAGCGATTTCATGCCGGGCAGCTAGCTAGAAGCAGGCCAGCTGTGGAGCGATCTTCCTCCCCGATCCGGCCCCGCAGACCGCTTCGAGGCTTGATTCATGGCCGTTTTATTGTCTTTTTCCTCCCTTTTGCACATACACCGCTTTCAATTAAGAGCTGAACACACCCAACCCACCGACACGATGAAAACCGAAAAAGCTATCGACTTTCCACAACAGGACGAAATCGGTCCTGAAATGAAGGGCGCCGATGTCATGGTCGCCGCACTTGAACGTGAGGGTGTGGATGTCGTCTTCGCCTATCCGGGCGGCGCCTCCATGGAGCTCCACCAAGCCCTGACCAAAAGCCAGAAAATCCGCACCATCCTGCCCCGTTTCGAGCAGGGAGGCGGTTTCATGGCCCACGGCTATGCACGCGCCACCGGCAAGCCCAGTGTCTGCATGGCCACCAGCGGCCCCGGCGCCACCAATCTCGTCACCTGTATCGCCGACGCCTTTATGGACAGCATCCCGCTGGTCGCCATCACGGGCCAGGTCTACCAGCAGTATATCGGCAAGGCCGCGTTCCAGGAAACCGACTTCTTCGGCATGACTCTTCCGATCGTCAAGCACAGCTATCTCGTGCTGGAGAAGGAGGATTTGCCCCGCGTGATCAAGGAAGCCTTCCATCTGGCCAGCACCGGGCGCCCCGGTCCGGTCGTGATCGACATCCCGAAGGATGTGCAGCAGGCCATCTACAAGCCGACCTTCCCCGCACAGATTGATATCCCGGGCTACAAGGACGATGTCACCCACCCCCAGGCCGAAGACAGCGAGCTCGGCCAGGTGCTGGATATGGTCGAGGCAGCCAAGCGCCCCGTGCTCTACATCGGCGGCGGGATCATTTCGGCCGATGCCCACAAGGAGCTGCGCGAATTTGCCGAGTTGACCGGCATTCCGGTGGCTTCCACCCTCATGGGGCTGGGCGCCTTCGACGCGGAACACCCCCAATCTCTTTACTGGTTCGGCATGCACGGCACGGTCGCCGGCAACTGGGCGGTCTGCGACAGCGACCTGCTCATCTGCGCCGGTGCCCGTTTCGACGACCGCATCACCGGCAAGGTCGATAAGTTCGCCCCGGACGCAAAGATCGTCCATATCGATATCGACGTATCCGAGCACAACAAGAACAAGCGGGTCGACCTGCCCATCCATTCCGACATCAAGCACGCGCTCACCCGACTGGTGGAGCTCTGCAAGACCGGTCAATTCAAGAAGCCGGACCTCTCAGAATGGTTCAGCACCATCAACCAGTGGAAGGCGGAATACCCCTTTACCTATGAGAAGGGCGAATTCATCACCCAGCAGGAAGCGGTCGAGGCCCTCTACGAGGTCACCAAGGGCGATGCGATCGTTTGCACCGGGGTCGGCCAACACCAGATGTGGGCCGCCCAGTTCTACAAATTCCGCGAACCGCGCACCTATATCAGTTCCCTGGGCCTCGGCACCATGGGCTTCGGCCTCCCCGCCGCGCTCGGCGCCAAGGTCGCCTGCCCCGACAAGCTGGTGGTCAACATCGACGGTGACGGTTGCTTCCTCATGAACGTGCAGGAACTCGCCACCGCCAAGATCGAGAAGATCAACGCGAAGACCATTATCATGAACAACCAGCACCTCGGCATGGTGGTTCAATGGGAAGACCTCCTCTACGAAAGCGTCCGCGGGCAAACCATCCTGTGCGATCACGATAACATCGGCGGCCCGGACAACCTCGACGCCATCTACCCGGATTTCGTGAAGATCGCCGAAGGCTTCGGCGTCAAAGGCCGCCGCGTGGTCAAGCGCGAGGACCTCAAGGGCGCGATCGAGGAAATGATCGCCCACGACGGCCCTTACGTCCTCGAAGTCATCGTGCCCTACACCGAGCACGTGTTGCCGATGATCAAGCAAGGCCTTTCCGCCAAGGAAATCCTGATTAAATCCGAGTAAGGTTTGAAATTTGCTTCAAGCGGACTCTGCTCTTCGCGAGTCCGCTTTTTTTTATTCATACATAACGTACTGACAACGAACCATGCTGAAAAACAGCCTGACTACACGCGCGCTAACTCTCGCCCTGCTGCTTGCCGCAGGGACCGCACACGCCGACCTGGTCGTCACCACGGATGGCGCCCGCCTCACCGGTACCATCACACTGATCGACAAGGGTACCATCCATTTGGATACACCCTATGCGGGCAAACTGAAGATCAAGCAGGAGCAAGTCGCGTCCTTTGAAACGGAAAGCCCGGTCACCGTGCGCCTGCAGAGCGGTACGGTCATGTCCGGCCCCGTCGAATCCACCGGAGACGGCAAACTCAAGATCAAGTCCGAGGACGGCGTCCTGGAAACCAACACCGCACGCGTGGTGGCCTCCTGGGGCCCCGAGGCGGAGGACCCCGAGGTGGTCCGCAACCGCCGGGAATGGCAGTACGACGCCAGCGTCGACATCACCGGCAAGACCGGCAACACCGAGAAATTCAACATGGGTGCCAGCCTCAAGGCCAAGCTCAAGGGCCCGAACGATTCATTGTCGTTCTACGCCGAGTACGAGCAGGGCGAGGAAGAAGGCAACAAGACGGACGACCGCGCCGCCGGCGGCATGGCTTACGAATCCTTCTTTAGCAAGCACCTGGGCTGGTATGTCCGCTCCGAACTGGAAATGGACAATATCGACAATATCAAGATGCGCTCCACCAGTGCCGCGGGTATGTCCTACCGCCTGATCAACAAGGACCATCAAACCCTGGTCGCCCGCAGCGGTCTCGGCTATCGCTACACCGCCTACGACAACGACAAGGAAGACGAGTCCAGCCCCACCCTCGACTTCGGGCTCGCCCATACCTACCAGTTCATGGACGACATCTACATGACCAACGACCTGACCTACGTGCCGTCCCTGGATGATTTCGCCAATTACCGCGTCGTCCACGACAGCGGCGTCGAGATCCCGGTCGGCAGCGGCAACAACTGGAAGATCCGTATGGGTGTGAAGAACGAGTACGAAAGCCAGCCGGCCAACGACAATAAGCTGGATACCAGCTACTACACCAAGATGATCTACTCCTGGCGCTAATTCCGCCTCAGACTTTGCATTCAATCCCGCCCTCCGGCGGGATTTTTTTTGGTTTATCATCAAAAACTGCAAACAGTGTGCCTCGAATGGCACTACTTTAAGCTTCTTATCGTAGTGGCGACTTCAGTCGCCATCGAGCCGAGGTGGCTTAGGATGCTGAATATGGCAGCTAAAGCAGCCACTACGAGCGACGCTTTGTTGCAATAGGAACCCTTCTATTTGTCCTTAAAGTAGTGCCATTCCAGTGTGCCTCCCCCCCTCCACACCACTACTGATACTTGGGAGATGCTATTATCAGTTGCTCGCGGACTTCACGGGCCTCCTCCATCTATTGGCGAGTTGCCTGGTTAACCGCGAGCACTCAAATAGAGCGGAAATGTAAAAGCTCCTCCTCTTTCAGCAAGGGGAGGCCTGTCACGGCGTATCGGAGAGAAGCCGGATGTCCCGGCTTGCCCGGGACGGCATGTCCGCCGGAGCCTTGGCGTAGGAGGGAGGGGTTCCGACACTTCACTGAACACACGAAATACTGAAATTTCACGAAAATCGACGATGATCCCCCCCCGCCTGAGTCGGGCTTTTGCTCACAGAACATCTAGCTAAGCTTCAAGCATGTCCATTGCACATAAAACTGGAGAATAAGCACTTACACAGCCCAATAGACTTCATCGCCCGCTCTCAAAAAAACAGCAAAACCCCGACTCGTCCAATTTGCGCCGTCTCAGTCGGGCTTTTGCTCCAAATACAGCTGGACAGCCCTCCCCCACAATACTTAGCTATCAAACGATGGCTTATTTCACAAGTAACTGTCAATCGGAGCATTCCGAACCACCCGCTTACGTTCAGATTGACCGGGCCCCGCCCCCGGAATCAGAAACGTTTCCCTGCAAAACCCCGACTCAGTCGGGTAGATAACACTGATCTACGGAAATAAATGAAGTTCACCTGTATATTCGCAATGATGGCATTTTTTCCATTTTGCCTTATTGCTAGAGATGTAATCCCAGCCGACGAATCTTATCGTGATAAAATAGTTGAAGCAGTAAAAGAAGGTAACATTGGTTGGATCGCAGACGAAATCAACTACCCTATACTCGTAAGCCAAGAGAATGAGAAAATAGTGATCCAAGACAGAGAAGCTTTCATGAAAGTGTTAAGTGATCGATTGAATCCTAGCCTAAGAAAGGAAATTTTATCAGAAGCTAAGCAACCGCTATTTGCGAACTGGAAAGGCCTTATGATCGGATCTGGGCATGTTTGGTTTGAACAAATAAAAGATAATGAAAGCGCCTCTTGGGATTATCGAATCCTTGCATTTGGTCTATTCGCATTCCAACCTCCATATGAGATCGAAGGAGAGTAGATCCAGTCGCACCTATCAACTCCTTTCGCGCTCCGCGCTTCAGTCGCGATAGTGCTCTACGTTCTGCGAAAGGAAAATGAAATCAATATCCCTACTTTTTTCTCTATTCCTTGTATGCCTAAACTCATACGCTTCGTATGACTTGGAAGAATACAAAACGAATAAAAGAATTCAAAGGCATAAGATTCCAGTAAAACCAGAGATACGGCCATCTGTTTTTCATAAAGAGCTCAGCGCTCTTGAAAAATACTTAAAATCAATAAGAACGGAAAATGATGATTTCCGTCTGTATGTCCTGTATATACCGCATGACGACTTAAGCATTCACCTTCACCTAGAAGACTATGAGTATAAAGATACTTGCGAAGGCTGTAGGCAGGAGAGAATAAGAAAAGAATGTAAGAAGTGCACAGAATCCAATGAAGCTTACATAGTAGGCCTAGAGTGCATTTTGGAAGACGAGACAAGCGTGGTTCGGTTATACAGAGACGGCACGCTCTTAGACTTTGCAAAACAAACTATGCTTGAGTTTAGGCAACTCAATGAGCCAAAAGCAGAACCAGGCGGGAGATGACAACTCCGAGTAGCGCTGCCGCGCTACTCTCCGCGCATCCCCACTACGTTATAGAAAAGAAATATGCCACGACGATTAACAGCCACGAAAGATGGAACTCATAAGGCTCTAAAGAACACAGCTTTCGAAAGCAGAACCATCAGTTGGCTTATGCAAGATGGCTGGCAGCTTTTCACTCCAGTATTAGACCACGGCCATCAAACTGACATCCTAATTTCGGATGGGCCGAATTACCACAGGGTCCAAGTCAAAACAATTGATTCCAAGGATGGTGAAGAGAAGGAAATAGAGAATAAATGGAAAGATAGCCATGTGAATGTGGTAGTTGTATTCACTCGTAATTCAAATTGGGGTTACGTCATACCAGCTTTTAAAGAGAAAAAGAGAAAATTAAACCACTCTGAACACCAACGCTTTGAACAGAATAAAACCTCGTTCCTTAAAGCCTTCCATAAACTATAACCAGGCGGAGGTAGCAACGCCGTAGGCGCGCTACTCCTCGACGATCGCTAAAGAAATGAAAAAGTTAATCTTACTACTCAGCCTATTGGCCTGTTCGACAACACATGCCTCAAACATCACCGCCGGAGATGTGACTCAAAAAGATGTCCTCGATGCGCTGGGAATGA